>CAKMZR010000083.1 GCA_929200455.1 uncultured Alphaproteobacteria bacterium
ACCCTCACCGCACACCCTCTCTCCCCCTACCTCAAGACCATTACCCTTCACCACTATGTCCGCAGAAACCTTGCCCTTCAACCTGCATAACTTACGAGAGCCCATCGCCACCAAAGAACTCATCCCTACTTCCTCACTCTCTACTCCTCATAACGCGTGCTAAAGGCTTCGCCTATCCTCCACCTCGAGAATCTTCCACCTCCACATACGACGGATCAGGCCTATTATAGCACACTATGTTCCCAAGTGAACGGTAACAGTAGCTCTCCGCCGCCGCCTCTATCCTATCCTCCTTGTTCGCACGACAAATCTCAGTGCCATTCCTAAGACCATACACCGTGTCACAATCAAGTCCCGTTTGACGCTCCGCTATCACATCATTCGGCAACTTCTTCGTCATCATCAATGAACCCGCCGTCAAAGCCGCTCCTCCCGCCAAGACCCAACCCGTCGCCGAACCACAAGCCGACAACGTAAACAATACAACTATACTCGCCAATACCTTCTTCACCATCATCATAATCCTCTCTACTCATCCTCCCCATCAACCCATACCAAAAGCAAAAAACAATCCAAATACCGCATTTTCAAACATTTATATCACTGATTCTCACTGTTGCACTCCCTCACAGACTCACTCTACACTCACAATACAATCTCGTATCACCACACAACAAAGTCTTTCGTCATGATCCTCGTCGTAGGTGGAGCCGGATTCGTCGGTTCCCACATCATCGCTCACCTCTCCGCAGAAGCCTCGCAGCCCATTGTCGTGTGCGACAACTTCGGGACAACCGGGCAAAAATGGAAAAACTTGCGATCCCACATCATAAGCGACTTCGTCCGACAAGAATGGATCGAAACTTGGCTCGAAAATCACGCCCAAGAAATCGAAATCATCATCTGTACCGCCGCCGCAGATGACCCCCTCAATCCAGAACTCGCCCTCATGACGCACTACCACCTGCCCAGAATGCTTTGGGACTTCTCAACCCTACACGATAAGCGATTCCTCTACCTCTCCTCTTGGGAAACTTATGGCGATGGACGTTTCGGGTTTCGCGACAACGAATCCTACGAAAACCTCAAAAAACTCAAACCCCTCTCCCCTCAAGCTTGGGCTCAACACAACTTCGACCTCTACGCCCAACAACAACACAATATCGGAAATAAACCCAAACAATGGATCGGACTCAAACTCTTCGACGCCTACGGACCCAACGAATACCACAAAAACCCAAAAAATTGCTCCGATATTCTCTCCATCTTCAATATGCTACGACGAGAAAAAGAAGTCAAAATACCCAGATCTCCTCGCCACGACATCCCTCATGGCGAGTACACGCGCGACAGACTCTGGATCGGCGACTGTGCCGCCGTCGTCGCTTGGCTACTCGCTGAACCAAAAACTTCAGGCATCTTCAACCTCGGGAGCGGCTTCCAACACTCCCTCAATGACCTCGCTGCTCTCGTCGCTTCCGCCCTTGATATACCCCTCCAAATAAGCTATATTCACGACTCTCACTTCAACAAAAGTACACCCGCTTTCAATAAAGCTCATACTTCAAAACTCACCCAAGAAGCCGGATACCCTCACCCCTTCACTTCCCTCGAAGACGGGATAAATCTCTACCTCTATAACTATCTCATGGCTTCTTCTATGTTTAGGTAACCATCTCATGCCCTTCCCCGATATCGACCCCATCGCCATCTCTCTTGGACCCCTCGCCATCCGCTGGTACGCTCTCGCTTATATCTTCGGACTCCTCTTCAGCCTCTTCTTTAGCGGCAGACTCGCCGCTCAATACGGAGGACCAGTACAACAACCTCATATCGACTCCTTCTTCACTCCCGCCATTCTCGCCGTCATCATCGGCGGAAGACTAGGCTTCGTGCTCTTCTATGACCCCCTCTTCTACCTCAGCAACCCCCTCGAAATCTTCGCCGTCTGGAAAGGCGGAATGGCCTTCCACGGAGCCGCCGTCGCTCTCTTCCTCTTCGCTTGGTGGCACACACAAAAAAATAATATTCCCTTCCTCGCTTTCACCGACATCATCGCCGTCTTCTCTCCCTTCGGCGTCTTCCTCGGTAGACTCGCGAACTTCATAAACGCTGAACATTGGGGACGCGTCACTGACATGCCCTTCGGCATCATCTTCCCCAACGCCGGACCCCTCCCAAGACACCCAAGCCAAATCTATGAAGCACTCTCTGAAGGACTCCTCCTCCTCTTCATCATGATCTTCCTCGCCTACAGAACAAATATCCTGCGATACTTCGGACTCCCTACCGCCGTCTGCCTAGGACTCTCAGGACTCTTCCGATGGATTGTCGAATACTTCAGGACTCCAGATGAAATCATCGCCCTACCCCTCAATGCCTCCATCTCCATCGGCCAACTCCTCTCACTCCCCATGATCATCGGCGGAATCCTTCTCGCAGTCTACGCCCTCAAATCCCAAAAAACATCACCATGAACACTCCAGAATTCTGCTCAAGCACCCGAGGAGCAGACACCAATACCCCCTTCTCCAACGTCATCCTCAGCGGCCTCGCATCCGACAGAGGACTCTTCATACCACAGCAAATTCCTACCCTCTCCCAAGAACAATGGCAAAAACTCAAATCCCTCAATTACCAAGAACTCTCCGCTCACATCATCTCCCTCTTCTCCGGGAAACAAATCCCCCTCAAAACCATCCAAAATATCTCCTCCCAAAGCATCCAATCCTTCTCCCATCCAGATATCGCTCCCCTCATACCCATACACGATAACCTCTCCTTCCTCGAACTCTACCACGGGCCCACCCTCGCCTTCAAAGACTTCGCTCTGCAAACCCTCAGCCAACTTTTCGCCCACTTCCTCGAAACCCAAAAACAAAAACTTATCATCATCGGGGCTACCTCAGGCGATACAGGATCCGCCGCCATCGAAGCTTGTCGAAACCAACCCCTCATCAACCTCTTCATGATGCATCCGCTCGGACGTACATCAACCCTACAACGTCTCCAAATGACCACCGTAAACGCTCCCAATATCCACAATATCGCCATCGACGGCTCCTTCGACGACTGCCAAAAAATCGCAAAATCATTGCTCGCCATGCCAGAACTCCAAAATATCGCCGCCCAACATCACGCAACCCTGTCCGCCGTCAACTCCATAAATTGGGGGCGAATCCTCGCACAAATCGTCTACTACGTCTACGCAGCTCTCAAAGTTGGAGCTCCCCAAAAACCCGTCAGCTTCGCCGTACCCAGCGGAAACTTCGGCAATATCTTCGCTGGATTCCTCGCAAAATCTATGGGACTCCCCATACACAGACTCATCATCGCAACAAACCACAACAATATACTCGAACAAATCCAAAAAACAGGAAACGCTCCCATACAAAAAGTCTCTCCCTCCCTCTCCCCTAGCATGGATATCCAAGTCTCCAGCAACTTCGAACGACTCATCTTCCTCCTCTCAAATCGAGACGCTTCTCAAACCAAAAGTATCATGAACGCTCAAGAACAAAAACTTCATCTCTCCCTCACACCCCAAATCCACAACCAAATCCAAAAACATTTCGACGCATTCTCCCTCGATGACGAACAAACACTCCAAACCATCAACCACTACTTCCACAAACACAACCTCCTTGTAGACCCACATTCTGCCGTCGGACTCAAAGCCGCCGAACGCGCCCTCGCCGAATCTCCCTCACACCACGTCGTCGCTCTTGGCACCGCTCACCCCGCTAAATTCCCGGAAACCGTCTCTCAAGCTACAGGACAACCCCCTCCTCAACATCCCCTCCTCTCTTCACTCTCCGACCTCCCCGAGTCCTTCTCTTCCCTCCAAAATAATACCCAATCCGTCTTCAATCACATCGTGCAGGTTGTCTCTTCCCAATAATTTGCTTACAATAAAGAGTACATAAACCTCAGGAGAAAACCTCATGACCGAACCCCAGCTGACCACCCTCGAAAATGGATTGCGAATTGTCTCCTCCTTCATGCCGGAAGTCGAATCCATCGCCCTCGGTGTTTGGGTCAATGTCGGAGCGCGATTCGAAAATACACCCCAAGAAAAAGGCATCGCTCACTTCCTCGAACATATGTCCTTCAAAGGCACAAAAAAATATTCCGCCCTCGAAATCGCTCAAACCATCGAAAATGCTGGCGGCTCCATCAACGCCTACACAAGCTACGAAAAAACCGCTTACTACATACGACTCCTACACCAAGACCTCGCTCTCGGGTGCAACATCCTCTTTGAAGTCTTACAACACTCTCTTTACGACCCCGAAGAAATAGAAAAAGAACGAGGCGTCATCCTGCAAGAAATCGGTATGGTCCAAGACACTCCCGACAACCTCGTCTTCGACCACTTCCAAAATGCCGCATTCGCAAATCAACCCCTCGGAGACCCCATCCTCGGCAACAAAGAAAGCGTCTCCGCCATGACACAGGATGACTTCATCGCTTTTGTCAATACCCACTACCAACCCTCCAACCTCGTTGTGGCCGCCAGCGGAAAAGTCGAACACCAACAACTCGTCGACATCGTCAGCCACGCCATGAGCCACCTGAAAAATATACCCTCTCCCCCATGCATACCCGCTTCCTACACAGGAGGCGAAAAACTCGAAGAACGCGACTCTCAGCAGGTTCATATCGCCCTCGGATTCCCCTCTCCTGCACGATCCCACAAAAACCATTGGACTGCCGCCATTATCGCCCAAATCCTCGGCGGAGGCATGTCTTCCAGACTCTTCCAAGAAATCCGCGAAAAAAGAGGTCTTGTCTATGCCATCGGAGCTTCTCACTGTCCATACAACGATATTGGTGACTTCTCCATCTACGCCGGAACAGGACCTGAACTCATCTCTGAGCTCATTCCCGTTCTCGTAGACGAAATTATCGCTCTTGCCCACAATGTCTCCGACGAAGAAATCCAACGTGCAAAAAAACGTTTCCAAGCCGGACTCCTCATGGGACAAGAATCCGCTTATTCTCGTGCTCAGAGCCATGCTCACCACATCTTCCTATACGGAAAACCCAAGCACTCGGATGACATCATGCAAGAAATCAATGCCGTCGACAAAAACAATATAAAAGAAGTCTCTCAATCCATCTTCTCTTCTCCCATTACTCTTGCGGCCATCGGACCCCTTGCCAACCTCGAAAAAACAGACAGCATCCAGAAACGTTTCCTCTCCTGAACATTATGCTCAATATACTCTCTTCCCACCCCATCCCTTCCCATATCGAGGGCGATCTCGTCATTCTCAAGCGTCCCTCGACAAACGATCAAGAGCAATGGTGCCATCTCCGATCCATCAGTAAGCACATGCTTGTCCCTTGGGAACCCGCTTGGAACCAATATTCCGCCTCGCCTCGCGGCTTTAAACGACGCTTCCAACTCATCAAAGACGGGTGGAGAGACGGTTCCGCTTTTAACTACTTCATCTTCCTCAAATCCCATCCACAGCTTGTCGGGGCCATTACTCTACACAATATCCGATACGGAGCCTGCATGTCCTCGCACATCGGATACTGGATCGGACTCCCCTTCATGCGACAAGGACTCATGACCGAAGCCGTCTACCTCATACTCGACCACGCTTTCTACTCCCTCTCTCTCAACCGAATTGTCGCTGCTTGTATGCCCACCAATAGGCCTAGCATTAATCTCCTGCAGAAATGTGGATTCTCTCCGGAAGGGATCGCCAAGGAATATCTTTGCATCAACAACTCATGGGAAGACCATATTATCTTTTCCCTCATCTCTCGCAATTATGCCATCCGCTAACCTCTCCGCCCCCTTAACCCTACCCACCCCGGCCGCTCCGTGCTCACCTTTCTCTCGATCCGAAACTTCCTGCTCTTCAAAGACGTCGATATAGACTTCTCCCCTTATCTCAACGTCCTCACGGGCGAAACTGGGGCAGGAAAATCTATACTCATCGACGCCATCAATGTCGCTTTCGGTGCGAAAACTTCTCCCGACATGATCTTTCATGACCAAGAACATGCCGTTATCACGCTTTCCTTCAAAATTCCTCCCCAAGCACACAACCTCTCCCTTATTCTTGAGGAATACTCCATCCCCACACCCCAAGATGAGATCATTATTCGGCGCGATATTTTTCGGGAAGGAAGAGCACGATCTCGGGTCAATGATACAGTCGTAAGCTCAGGACTCCTCGCTTCCCTAAAAGAATACCTCCTCATTATTCAAGGACAGTTCGACCCCCACGGACTCCTTAGTCAGGGAAAACATCTCCCCCTTCTTGATGCTTATGCCCATGTGGATGTTTCCTCCCTCTCTCTTGCCTTCCGCGAGTGGAATAGTCTCCACGCCCAATGGGAGACAGCCTCTTCTCAACAACAGCAAAATCAAGAACAACAACAACTCCTCCTCTTCCATCTTCAAGAACTCGAGAATCTTAACCCACAACCCCTCGAAGCAGAAAATCTCGAAAATAAAGTCACACAACTCAAAAAAGCTCACCTTATTCTCGAAAATCTCAATCAAGCCTATAATTTTCTTAATGAACAATCCCTTCCCCATCTCGAGCGGGCCCTTAGTCTCGTGGAACATCCCCAAATATCAGAAACCTTCCCCGATCTTGTGCCGCTCCTCCGATCGGGCAGAGAAGAAACTTTTGCCGCTTGTGAACTCGTATCGCAATATGCCGAAGATATTATGCTGGAAAGCGACAATATTCAAGAATATGAAGACAGACTCTACGCCTTCCGCGATCTCGCACGGAAACATAAAACAGAACCCCAACTCCTTGTAGACCTCATTCCCTCCCTGCAACAACAAGCTCAAAATCTTAAAGACATCGAACATCAAGAGGAAATCCTAAAAGAAAAAGTCGAAGAGGCCAAAAAACATTATCTCCATCTTGCTCAGGGAATCTCACAAAAAAGAAAAGATGCTGCTCTTCGTCTTTCTGATACCGTTCATAGGGAACTTGCTCTTCTTGATATGCCCAAGGCTCGTTTTCATGTGGAGATTACGCCTCTTTCCCTCGAGAAATGCGGGGCCTTCG
>CAKMZR010000084.1 GCA_929200455.1 uncultured Alphaproteobacteria bacterium
CGCTCCACAATACCACAAACCTCCTTCTCCCTGTATCTCATCCACCCGACCTTGGGCCCTTATCGCCGCTTGATCAAATATAGGATGAGAAAAACTATGCCTTTCATAAATACTCTCTTCCCTTATCTCTATAGAGGGATTAACCGTCTCTATCAAAGGCTTGCGAGTCTCTATACTTTGAAGCCTGTTCAGCCAATAAGAAAAACTACGCGCACAAGACAAATCTTTACCCTCAGATAAAGAAACCCAACTCGCCCAAAACCTCCGATTCTTCGGCATCAATCGCTCGTCACTGTGCACAACCGTCTCATTCTTGCTGTAACGAATAGAACCAAGAATATCTCGCTCTGCCGACGTTGCCGACACATTCATCTCAAGACTCTGATCACTATGACACCCCAAAATCACATGATCATACAACGAATCCCCTCCCTTACTATCATACACCCGTACACCTCCTGATTCCCTCTCTACCCTCTCAACCCCCAAGCCCAAACGAAAATCTCCCCTCATGCCCTCGCACACCCTTTTCACATACTCACGGCTGCCCCCCTTCACCGTATGCCACGTCGGAGTCTTCCACATTTCCAACAAATTATGCTTTTCAAAAAATATCACCAACGTATGAGCCGGAAAATCAAGAATACTCGGAGACAAGGTCGACCATATACCTTGACTCAAAGGCAACAAATAATAATCACAAAACCATTTTCCAAGACCCAACTCCTCAAGCATTTCTCCAATCGTCACATCCGTTCTGTCACGGTACGATCTCGCATCACCACTAAAACGCAAAATATCACGCAACATCCCCCAATAACCCGGATTAAATACATGATAAAATTGCGAAAAAAGAAATGACACACTTATCGGAGACAAAATATACTCAATCTCTCCACCACCAAGACTAACGCCAAATTCCATCGTCGTCTCCATCACAGGAACAGAAAGCTCCCCAAACAATCCCGTCAAATGAGGGTAGTTCTGACGGTTAAAAACAAGAAATCCCGTGTCAACAGGCACTTCTCCCTCTTCCGTCTTCACGTCTATTGTCCGACTATGACCCCCAAAATAATCTTCCTTCTCATAAAGCGTCACCTCGTGGGCTCGCGACAAAATATATGCAGAACCAAGACCCGATATTCCAGAACCTACAACCGCTATCTTCATCAAAATCTCCCTTTATTCTCTATCCTCACAAAAACTCAGCTCTGGAACTATACACACTTTTCATGTACTTTTCACTTCAAAGACACCCTCATGATTAAAGAAAGAAATATCCATGTCTCTTGCTCATGTTCTCAACAGCTTCTTCCCTCCTATCAACCGATCTCTCGTACATGGAGTCCCCGCTTTTGATCCTCAAAAACTCCTCTCAGGACCCATAAACGCTTGGGGAATCATTCAAGACAGACGCGGAAATGTCACAAGCTACTTCTCTATAAAAATGCTCGGAACATGGAATGACAATCACGGAACTCTAGAAGAAGAATTCCATTACAAAAATACAGGAGAAATCCAAAAACGATGCTGGAACATTCACAAAAAAGATGACCTCCTCTATAAAGGCACCGCAGATGATGTCCCGGGAGGTGCAGAAGGTATCGTCTACGGAAACTCCATGAAATGGACTTATCAGATGGATATCAAGGTGAACAATCACTCATACCGTATGAACTTCGAAGACTGGATGTGGGCTATCGACGAACACACCA
This sequence comes from uncultured Alphaproteobacteria bacterium, assembly GCA_929200455.1. GTDB lineage: Bacteria > Pseudomonadota > Alphaproteobacteria > CAKMZR01 > CAKMZR01 > CAKMZR01. Next base: position 1,716 of record CAKMZR010000084.1, read on the forward strand.
TCATGGACAAAATCGCCATCAGAAAATTCGGAATCACTTTCGCCCAAATCACCCTGCTCATGCGTCGGCAAGAGAAAACTTCATAAGGGATTTTCCACAATATCTTGAGGAACCGCTACACCCCTTTCTCGGTAGTAACGCAAAGCTCCCTCGTGGAGAGGAACAGAAAGTCCTTCAAGGCCTCGACGAAGATTAAGGCGTGAAAAAATCGGGTAAATCTTTTCCAAAACAGAAATATTCTCGTATATAGCCTTCACAAAACGGTAAACCACATACGCACTCACGTCTTCTCGGACCCCAAGTATATTGTACTGAGCCACTGTCTCCACAGGCTTTGCTTGGTGGGGATATGTACCCGCTTCTATCCTGTAAGGACGCCACACAAATCCTTCCTCCACAAACCTTTTCCGATCCTGAGAACCCATCGTCAGCAAAGTCACTCTTTCTCCTCCTTGAGAAAAAAGACTCAATATACCCGCTGTCGGAACACCTCCTCCCAGACCCATACCCACAACCCTACCCGCAAGAAAATCTTCAATGTCTCCTTCATAACCCCCATAGCTCAGGCGGTAGTCCTTTTCCATATCAATACCCATGCGTCCCAGAAAAAAACGATTGACCTCAAGCCTACCCGAATGCATATCTCCCATCGCCATCAACGCACCCTTCAAGTCCTCCATGTCACGCACCGTACCCGTTTTCGCATAAGATGAGCTCACCACAAATTGCAGCACACTCGGCCAAAGGGATGTCACAGACCGCAAAGACTCCAGAGGAGCCTCCTCAGAAAATAAACCCTTACCCTCGCGTGCATGATAGGCATCCAAAGAACGCACAATCACAAATTGGAATTCATCCTCAGACAAAAGATCCAAGGCTTCAAAAGAACCGCCCAGTGCCGTCACGGAAAGACCAAAGCCCTCACTCGGCAACACCTCCGCCTTCATCAAAGTCGCAAGAGCCACGCCCACAGGATAAGAAGTCCCGCCCTCATGAGACGTCGCTAAGCGGTATGCCGTCTCCTCTTGAGCCCAGCCCTCTCGATACAAAAAAATCAACCACCCAAATACCAACACACCCAAAAAAGAATAAAAAAACCTCATCAACCCACGTCAATCCTCTTTCTTCACCTCACCCAAAGGTTCCAGATACACAAAAACCAATACCCCGACCACACAGCAAAAAATCGAAAAAAGGATAAACACCGACGACATCGAAACCGAAAAGCCAAAAAGCAAACTCACAAAAAAGCTACAAACCACAATCAAAATAGAATTCATTATGTTGTTCGTGGCAAATACCGCAGAACGATTCTCTTGCGTTGCTCGAGTCTGAAGGGCCGTGTAAAGAGGAATGCAAAAAAGACCTCCCGCCATCGCCAGAAAAAACAAATCTACCACAATGCGAATGAACAAGGCAGATGTCACAATCAAGAAAAGAGACTCGTGCAGATGAAAAATATCCTGAAATACAAAAGCCAAGTCTACAAGCATAAGAGCCATCAATACCAAACAACCACAAAAATAACCCCTCCTCCCGCGGAGCTCCACCAAGCGAGGCGTAAGCCAAGCTCCAAGACCAACCCCCATCACAAAACTCACAAACAACAGGTTCACAAGGACCTCATGCTCTTCCGACACCCTGTGAGCCATCGGTGCCAAAAGAGAAACCATCAACCCTCCCAAACCCCAAAACCAAGAATTCGAAAGAATAATCACCCGCAAAGACTTAGTCCTCAGAATTGTCACCATATCTATAACGCCCATCTTCGTCAGAGAAAAAATACTACGAGTCTCCGATGCATTATGCGGGACAGATGACGGCACAAGAAATGAACCCACAAGACCCAACAACACAAAAACAACCAGCAAAGCCGAAAGGAATATCAAACCTCCTTCCACAAAAACTATCGCATTCCCAATAATCGTACCAAGAAGTATCGCGATAAAAGTAGAAAAAAGTATCGCTCCATTTGCCCATGACAAACGAGATGGTTCTAGGTGATGAGACAAGATCGCATACTTCACAGGACCAAAAAATGCCGACTGCACGCCAAAAAGAAAAAGAACAAATAGAAAAAATGGCAAGCTCTGTATCAAAAACGACAAAATCGCAAAAAAGACTATAAACACCTCCACCACCTTCGTGTGCCTCACAATCATCGCCTTGTCTTTAATGTCGCCGTACTTGCCCGCCAAAGGCGAAAACAACACAAAAGGAAGAATAAACAATCCTCCCGCAAGCGTCACAAAAACCTCATTCTCCATGCCACCCTTGTCAAAAATACCAAACGTAAAACTTACAATAAGTGCACTCTTAAACAAATTATCATTAAATGCCCCAAAAAATTGAGCCACAAATAATGGCAAAAAACGTCGCGACAAAAACAAAAAACTAGAACTTCTCATCACCATTCTCTCCTCAAATATCTTTCTTCACACATCATCTTGAGAAACAAATCCTATATCACACCAAGTCTTGCTTGCCCCTCTCCCACCTGTGGCTCAAATCCAAGGCATGTATCCTATTCTGATTCTTCCGTGATTGTAATCAAAAAACAACCAATGGTTGCTTAATTGATTGACCTCACCTTCATATCACGTTACAACTTCACAACCTAAAGGTGAAATAAATCACCCACACACGGCTCCTTTCTCAAAACCGTGTGCGAGATTATCACGAGACGAGGGATATATCATGAAAAAACTAGACTCAATCAACAAAACTGATCTTTTTTCAATAAACGCAGTTTCACAAAAAAAAATACGAACTTCTTCACATCTCACCCAACTCGGAGGCATGACCGCTCTCTTGCTTGCCCTTACCGCGTGCGGAGGCGGAGGCTCCATCAGCATACCAGGACTCACAGATCCACCAAACGGCGGAAACGGTGACGGAAATAACCAACAAAAAGACCCCATCCTTCCTGAATTGGACTCAAGAATCAAAGCCAAAAGCGATGCAGAAGATCGCACTCTCACATACACCTTGTCCGGAGAAATCATCGCTATCGACCTCGACAAAATTTGGATCGAAGCTCCAGACATAGACAGCTCTCAACACAAAGGATTATGGGTCACAAGCCGATACGATCAAAGTTTCGACGCAACCACCCTCTCTATACGTTTTGCCTCCATTCCAGAAAGCAACGCCATAGAACTCCACGCAGACAATAAAGCCTTCACCTATAAAGACGACATCCCAAGCTTGGCTCGCGTGTTCTCTACAACTCTCGACACAAAACCCCCAGAAATCAAAAGTCTGGAAAAACCTGTCGTCGTCACTAACCATATCCTATCGCTGGAAATGAACGAAAAAGGCATACAAATCATCGATGCAAGCAAAATAAAAATTGTTAACTCTTTCGGAGAAAGTATCGGCACATTTACAGCTCGGACAGAGGGATCAAAAATTATATTTGAAACCTCCGCTGAACTCCTCGAAAACTTTTATGCCATCTCCTTCGAAGGAGGGGCCATAAAAGATGCCTCCGACAATATCCAAAGTAAACCTCTTTCCGTTTCCAATGGCGACATCACCCCTAAAGCTCCCGTGTCTCTGGAACTCGTCGGAGAACTCAGCCCCTACACCAACTCAAGAACACCCTCGATCAAAGTCAAGGCCGCTGCAAGTGTAAATGTCTCCATCTATGATAAAGACAACAAAAAAATCGGTACCGGAAAAACAGGTGATGACGGCTTCGTCACCATACAAATCAATACAAACCTACCTCAAGGACTCCACAATATTACAGCAAAAGCCTCTTTCGACAGCGGAAGTGAAAGCAAAGCCAGCGAAACCTTCAGCTTCACCGTCGATACAGAACCTCCCGCCGTGCCAAGTGCCATATCCCTTGATGGGGAAGCACAAGGACACTCCACTTCCAATAACAAACCCATCTTCACCGTCATCGGGGCCAAAGGCGACATTATCGATATCTTCGATAATCTCGGCGGTTTGCTCGGATCCGCAGAAGTCGCAAGCACAGGAATCGCAACCCTTTCTCTTTCTATACCCCTGCCCGAAGGAAGCTACAAATTCTTCTTCCAAGCACGCGACAAAGCAGGGAATAAAAGCAGCAAAGGAGACGCTTATGACGTCACCGTCGATATCAATCCTCCAGAGGCTCCCAAAAATCCAAATGTACTCAATTCAAAAGATGGCATGACCACCGGAAACAAAAATCCCACCCTCACCATCGAAGCCGAAGCTGGAAGTTTGGTCACCATCACCGATGCAAACGACAATATCGTCAACGAAGGCTACGCCAATGATGACGGAATCGCTACCATCGCCATCCTACAAAATCTTGCTCACGGCATACACACCTTCAAAGCCATAGCCAAAGATAAAGGCAATAACGAAAGCGTCGAAAGTGCAAGCTTCGATATACACGTCGATCTTATCGCTCCGGAACCTCCAGAAAATCTCTCACTCGTAGGAGGAATCACACCCTTCCTCACAAACAACAAATCTCCCAAATTCTCCATGAAAGCAGAAGCCGGAAGTACTGTCATCCTCTGGCGGCAAGACGGAAAAAAACTTGGCGAAGCCATCGCAGACGCACAAGGACTCGCTTCCATCACTCTCGGAATCTCTTTAGAGGACGGACTTTATACCCTCTGGGCAGAAGCTACAGACAGCGTCGGAAACTTAGGCAAAAAAAGTGATCCTCTCACCATAGAAATCGATACCACACCCACGCCCAACCCCTCTCAACCCATCCTCATGAATGGCGTAAACTCCAACCTTTTAAGCGAGAAAAAACCAAAACTCCTCGTCAGCACAGAAGCATTCGTAAAGGTCAACATCCTCGACAACAAAGACAATATTATCGGAACGGGCTACGCAAGCAAAACAGGGGACGCCCTTATCGAAATCTCAAATGAACTCGCCGATGGCGTTCACTCTCTGACCGCCCAAACCATCGATCTTGCAGGCAATGCCAGCGAGAAAAGTAAAGTGCTCACAATAACCATCGACACAAAAACTCCCGATGCTCCCTCAAGCTTCACACTCGAAGCAGGAAGCAATCAAACCGATGACCCCACTCCCACCCTCTCCATAAGTGCCGAAGCCTTATCAACACTCGTCATCACCAATGCAAGCGGAAATGTCTTGGGAGAAGGAAAAGCCGACTCAGAAGGAAAGGCTCTTATCACCCTCATCGCTCCCCTCAGTGACGGAGAACACACCCTCACCGTAAAAGCAACCGACGCAGCAGGGCATACAAGTTCAGGAGCCTCCCTCACCATCACCGTCGACACCTCCAGCGTCACCGCTCCTCATAGC
>CAKMZR010000085.1:0-5662 GCA_929200455.1 uncultured Alphaproteobacteria bacterium
GTGCACAGCCCTTGATGGAAAAGATGGGTGTTCAGGGTATGGTAAGAGCATCAATAGCGTCGTATAATAGGGGACGGGACGTGGAGAAACTTTTGGAAGGTTTGGAGAGAATTATGAAGATGAAGGGAAAGCGGAAATGAGTGAAGAAGAGCGTCCTATGGTGGACATGGAGGGGGTGGGAGTGGAAGAGGGTTTGGGAGTGGAGATGGTGCCTGAGGGGACGGAGTCTTTTTCAGGGACTCCTCTTGTTGCGGGTTCTGAGATTGTGGAGCTTGTGTCGGTTCAAGATGCGATAAGGCAGGTGTATGATCCGGAGATTCCGGTGAATATTTTTGATTTGGGCTTGATCTACGATGTGGATGTGAAGGAGGACGGTCACGTAGATATTCTGATGACTTTGACGGCTCCTGCATGTCCTGTGGCAGGCGAGCTTCCCCAAGAGGTTGCGGATGCGGTGGCGGCGGTGAAGGGAGTGGGCACGGTGTGTGTGACGTTGACTTGGTCGCCCCCGTGGACGATGGAGAGGTTGAGCGAGGACGCACGTCTGGCTTTAGATTTTTATTGAGACGAGTCTTCGGCTTCGGGGGTGTCTGGGAGGGTGCGTCTTTATTGAGGATGGCGTGCGGGGGTGGATGACGTGCGGGGGTGGATGACGTGAGGGGGTGAGGACGCAGGGGTGGATGATGTGTGTGGGTGAGAAGAGGGGCCTAGACGTCGAGATTGGCGACATTGTGGGCATTGTTTTGGATGAAAATTCGGCGAGGTTCGACAATATCGCCCATGAGGGTAGAAAAGACGTCATTGGCGTCTTCTGCATGACCGATTTTGACTTGCAGAAGGGATCGTGCGGACTGATCCATGGTGGTTTCCCAGAGTTGTTCGGGGTTCATTTCCCCGAGTCCTTTGTAGCGTTGTATTTTGACGCGGTGTCGCCCTTGTTCGAGAATGGTGTTGTAAAGAGCGGTGGGTTGGTGGAATGAGGATTGGGCGTCTTTGATTTCGAGGGTGACGGTGCCTTGGGCGAAGACATCGCGAATTCGGTTGAGGGGAGAAGAGATATTTTTGGCTTCGTGGGAAGCGAGGATGGCGTCACTGATGACGATGGATTTTTTGAATCCTTTGTGGGCTCGGGTGAGGGTGATGAGGGGAGAGGCTGTAGGTTCTCCTTGAAGAGCGGGGGTGGGCATAGGAGAGGGAGAGGGCATAGTGACTTGAGCCGTCCACGAGACGGGTTTTAGGGCGGTATTGAGTCGTTCTAGGAGGGATTGGGCGATTTGGTCGCAAGATTCCTGGTCTTTTGGGAGGTTGGGACCGATGAGTCCTTCGAGAGCGATTTGTTCGATGAGTTCTTGAGAATTAATTTTTTGTCCTATTTCTGAGAGAGGATTTTTGAGAGACCCGATGGTGATGAGGAATTGTTTGAGGTCTTGTCCTTTCATTTGGATGCCATTTTTTGTGGTGAGGACGGCGTGTTGGAGGGCATTTTCGAGGAGGAAGTCTTCGAGCATGTTGTCATTTTTGAGGTAGGTTTTTTTGTCTCCCTGTTGAGCGAGGTAGAGGGGGGGTTGAGCGATATAGATGTGTCCATTTTCGACGAGTTCGGGCATATGTCTGTAGAAGAAGGTGAGGAGTAGGGTACGAATGTGGCTTCCGTCGACGTCAGCATCTGTCATGATAATAATTTTGTGGTATCGGAGTTTATTGAGGGTGAATTCGTCTGTTCCGATTCCTGTTCCGAGGGAGGAGATGAGGGTTCCGATTTCGCTTGAATTGAGGACTCGGTCGAATCGGGCGCGTTCTGTATTGATAATTTTTCCGCGTAGGGGGAGGATGGCTTGGGTGCGTCTGTCGCGGCCTTGTTTTGCGGATCCGCCGGCGGATTCTCCCTCGACGAGGAAGAGTTCTGAAAGGGAGGGGTCTTTTTCTTGGCAGTCTGCGAGTTTTCCTGGGAGGTTTGCGATGTCGAGGGCGCCTTTTCTTCGTGTGAGTTCGCGTGCTTTTCTGGCGGCTTCACGAGCGGCGGCGGCTTCGATAACTTTTTTGACGATGAGTTTTGCGGGTGTAGGATTTTCCTCGAGCCATTCGCCGAGTTTGGCGTTGACGCTGGTTTCGACGGCTTGTCGGACTTCGGAAGAGACGAGTTTTTCTTTGGTTTGGCTAGAAAATTTGGGGTCGGGTACCTTGATAGAGATGATGGAGGTGAGTCCTTCTCGTGTGTCGTCGCCTGAAAGGGAGCTTTTTTCTCTTTTTGCGAGGCCGTGGGCTTCGATGTAGTTATTGATTTGTCTTGTGAGAGCGGCTCGGAATCCTGCGAGGTGTGTACCCCCGTCACGTTGGGGAATATTGTTGGTAAAGCAGAGGCAGGTTTCGTGGTATCCGTCGTTCCACTGGAGGGCGATATCGATGACGATGTCGTCACGTTTGTCGCGTATGTGGATGGTGGGTTCGTGAAGGATTTGTCTATTTCTGTCTCGCCATTGGACGAAAGCGACGATGCCGCCTTCATTTTTGAAGGGGTAGACGATGGGATTATCGCTTCTGTTGTCGGTGAGGGTGATAGAGATTCCGTGGTTGAGGAAGGAGAGTTCTCTTAGTCTGTGTTCGAGGGTTTGTGCGTCAAATTGGATGTGGGAAAAGACTTGTTCAGAGGGCATGAAGGTGATGTGTGTTCCTTGTTTGCCTTCTGCGGGTCCTTGTATTTTTAGGGGATTTGTGGCTTGTCCATTTTCGAACCGCATGGAGTGGTGTTGACCGTCGCGGTAGATATCGAGGGAGAGCCAAGAGGAGAGGGCGTTGACGACGGAGACTCCGACGCCATGGAGTCCGCCTGAGACTTTATAGGAGTTATGGTCGAATTTTCCGCCTGCATGAAGTTGCGTCATGATGACTTCTGCGGCGGAGATTCCTTCTTCTTGGTGGATATCTGTGGGGATTCCGCGTCCGTCGTCTTCTACGGAGACGGAACCGTCTTGATTGAGGGAGACATTGATGACATGGCAGAATCCGGCAAGAGATTCGTCGATGGCGTTATCGACGACTTCGTAGATCATGTGGTGGAGTCCGGATCCGTCATCGGTATCGCCGATATACATGCCGGGACGTTTTCGTACGGCTTCGAGTCCTCGAAGAACGCGTATGGAATCGGCACTGTAGTTTGATTCGAGAGGAGGCGTTGATGACATGATAGATGTTCTCTTTATGTTTGGGGTTTTTGTGTGGGGGATTTTAGGGTTTGAAAGGTTTTGCGAGGGAAGGGTTTATGGAGAAGAAGGCGGCGGTATCTTGTAGTTCTTGGAAGTCCGAGGGTTCTTGCCCGCTTATCCAAGCTTGGAGTTGGAGGTGGAGTAGGGCTTCCCACAGGGCGCGTTTGACGTGTTTGTCGAGATGGCTTGTGATGTCGTCAAGGAGGAGAACGGGAGCGAATCCGCGATCGGCAATCCAGAGTCGGACGACGGTGAGGATGGTGGAGATGAGGAGTATTTTTCTTTCTCCGGAAGAGAGGAGGGCAGCGGGTGTGTTGGGATTTTCTGCGTGTGAGACGGAGAGTTTGTCTTGGGGTAGGTGTGTGTGGGGTGAGGGTAGATTTTTGGAAAGAATTTGGAGGGTATATTCTTCTGCAGAGGAGGCTCCGAACTGTGAGAGGTGGGAGGCGATGAGTCCGTTGAGTTGGAGGTGTACGGGAGGAAGGGAAGGGAGGAGGACGGATGCCATACGGTTGAATCGTCGTATGAATCCTATTCTGGAGGCGGCAAGGGAGATGACGGCTTGAGAGAAATGTTCGAGGACGGTATGCCGCCAGAGTTTGTCGGAGTTTTGATTTTGGAGAGCGTGATAGTGTCGTTGGAGGGCGAGGGTTCGTGCGACTCTTCGTGCGTGGTCTGGTTCGAATCTTGCGATGAGGTTATCGAGGAATCGTCTGAGGTTGTGGGGGGTTTCGCGGAGGAAGTTGTCCATGGGGGGCGTGAGCCAGAAGAGGGCGAACTGATGGGAGAGTTCGTTGAGTTTGATGGGCTCACCGTTTACGAGGAGGACACGTTTTTGTCCTTGGAGGCAGGTGGTGATTCTGGATGACGCGTGTTTATGGCGTATGTGTCCTTGTACGGCCCAGGGAAGAGGAAGGGGTAAGGGAGGGGTAGGTTTTGTATTTTGGATTTCTGAGGGTCTGTGTTCCCATTCATTTTTCTGGGCATTTTGGAGTCCTTTTCCGCTTCCCAAGAGTGAGAGGGCTTCGAGGAGGGAAGTTTTTCCGGCTCCGTTGGGTCCGATGAGGACGAGGGTGGAGTTATGGCATTCTAGGGAGAGGTTTTTGTGGTTACGAAAAGCGTGCAGGTGTAGTTTTTCTATGTGAGGAGCGAGTTCTCGGGGTAGGGTTGAGGGCGTAGGTTGTGGTGTGGGGCAAGACACGAGCATAATTTGTGTCTACACTTTGACGGGCATGAGGATGAAGCGAGCATTTTCTGGAGCTTGTATGAGGATGGGGGATTGAGTGTCTTTGAGTTGAATGGAGATGTCTTCGTGTGGGCAGTGTTGAAGGATTTGGAGGAGGTAGCTTGAGTTGAATCCGATGGAGAAGGGTTCGTGAGTATACTGAGCGGGTATGTCGACGTCTGCGGTTTCTTGATTTTGGCTTCGTGTGGAGACGTTGACATTATTTTCTGAGAGGGAGAGTTTGACGGAAGCTTTATTTTCGCTGGAGATGATGGTGACGGCACTGACGCTTTTGTCGAGATCTTGTTTTGAGAGGGTGAGAGTTTTGTCATTATTTTGGGGAATGACTTGTTGGTAGTTGGGGTATTTGTCGTCGATGAGTCTGGAGAAGATGTGGATGGAGTCCATGGAGATATGGATTTGGTGAGAGGAGATGGCGACGTGGATGGGTGTTTCATCTTCTGGGGAGAGTTTGGTGAGTTGGCTTATGAGTCCGAGTAATTTTTTGGGAATGATGATGCTGGGTATGGTTTCGTCTGTTTTTGGGAGGGGGATATCGGCGATGGCCATTTGGTGTCCGTTTGTGCCGACGGCTCTGAGTATATTTTGGTCTGTGATGGGGTCGAGGAAGGTTCCGTTGAGGTATTGTCTTGTGTCGTCCTCAGAGACGGCGAAGGAGGTGGTATCGATAAGGAACTGGAAATCTTTTGCGTTGAGGGTGAAGGATATGGTGGGTTGGTCGTAGGATTCGGAGGGGAAGTCGTCTGCAGGGAGGGTCATGATGGAAAAGCGGTAACTTCCTGAGGAGACATTTAGGCTTCCGGGGTGATTCTGAGTGTGGTTTTGGGGGTGGTTTTGAGATTCTGGCGAGGGGTTTGTATTTTCGTTTGAGGATTGTGCGGAGAAGGAGATTTCGTGTCCTTCGGGTATGGCTTTGATGATTTCGTGTAATTTTTGGGCGGGCGTGGTGATTCGGCCTTGTGTTTCGAGTTTGATATTGATGGTTTCAGACATGGTGGTAGCGATGTCTGTGGTGGTGAGTCGGAGTCCGTCTTCTGATGCTTCCATAAGCACGTGTGAGAGTATGGTGAGGGAGTTTTGTCTTGGAGATACATGAATGAGGCGGTTCATGCTTTCGAGCAGTGTACGGCGGTCGGCGACAAATTTCATGAGACTTCTTCTGTTGTGTATGGTTGTGGTTGGTTGAGCATGTTTTGTTGGTTCTGAGGGGTTG
>CAKMZR010000085.1:5762-7001 GCA_929200455.1 uncultured Alphaproteobacteria bacterium
TGGATGAACCCATTCTGAGGCAAAACCAAAAAGACAATGACGACTGTGAGAAATAATAACAGATTCACCTTGAGGCTACAAAAATATAAATGATGTGAGGGGTGAGAAAGTATTTTTGTGCGGTGCAAAATTTTTCCTTGACAAAAACATTTTTTCGCCCTATATAAAGGGCGTGCGTTATTCTTTTGTTTGTTTTTTGTGGGTTTTTTTGGGGGTTTGTGGGGAAGGAGGGACGAGAGAAACTGGATGAGGCTATTTGTATAGGCAACGCACAATGGAAGAGATGAAGTGGTGAGAGGCTGAGATCGTTTTGTGACGTTTTTGGCTTTTATTTTTGATCATTTGATCTCATGTGATGCAAACGGCAAGAACAAGGAGTAAATGTTATGAATCCCAATGCCAATATTTTTGATCCTAAGAACAATCCGTTTTTGAACACGGATTTCAGTAAATTTTTCACGGAGAACAAAGCGTTTGCTTTGGATACGGGAAAGCTTTTGGAAAGCCAGTCGAAGACGGTGCAAGCGTTGAGCGAGGCGAATCGTGAGTTTGTGGAGTGTCTCCGCAAGGTAGCGGCGAAGCAAGGTGCGTTGATAGCGGAGATTTCGCAAAAGAGCGTAGAGCTTACGCAAGGCTATCCTTATGGTAAGTCGCCTCAAGATCAGGTGGACTACCAAGTGACTTTGGTGAATGCGTTTCAAAAGCAGGTTCTTCAGGTGATTGAGGAGACGCAAGGTCTTCTTGAAGAAGGGGGCAAGAAGGTGACGACGATCATCAGTGATCGCACGAAGGACTTGATGAGCGAAGCGTCGGAAGGTGGTTCTTTTAAGAAAGACAAGTCGGAAAAGTCGGAAAAGAAGCCTTCTTAGGTTCTGAAGTTTTGGGGTGGGTGATGAAGGGGATGGGTGGCACGAAAAGGCCGTTTCTCATGTGAGGAGCGGTTTTTTTGTGGGTTGGGGGCGTGGTTCTGTTATGGTGTGGAGGGTGTTAAGTGAGGATATAGGATTTGGCGGACGAAGACGGATTGAGTTTGGCAGGGATTTTGAGGGAAGGGAAGGGGGAGGGGAAGGGAGGTTCTTTAGGGATGCCTCTTGCGGCTTTGTTGCGTCCGCGGAGTTTGGAAGAAGTTTTGGGTCAAGAGCATGTATTGGGTGAGGGGAGTGTGTTGAGGGATATGATAGACGCGGGACGTTTGGGTTCACTTGTTCTTTGGGGTCCGCCAGGGACGGGCAAGACGAC
>CAKMZR010000086.1 GCA_929200455.1 uncultured Alphaproteobacteria bacterium
AACTTGTAGGGAGGCCTGTAAGGCTATCTTCAAGTTCGTATGAGGTATCTGTGTGGATGGAGGGGGCTGTGACGGTGATGGTGATGGGGTCTGAGGCTATACCTTGGTTTCCGACGGCATCATCGACACGAGCGGTGAAGGTGTGGCTTGAAGCGGATAGGGGGGAGGTGAGTGTGATGACGGCGTTTCCATTTTCGTCTGCGGTGGCTTCGGCGACGATGCTATTGCTTTGGTCTAGTATTTTTACGAGTCCTCCGGCTTCAGTCGTGAGCGTGAAAGAGGGTGTTGTATCGGAAGTGGAAGTTCCGCCGCTTTGTAGAGCGAAGTCTGAAGGTTTGTCGGGAGCGACGGTATCGATAGTGATGGTAAGCTGTACGTCACTCCAAGCACCGAAGTTCCCGGCATGGTCTCTGGCTCGAGCGGATATATCATAGGTTCCATCAGAGAAGGGTTGTAAGGTATGAGGAGTTTGGTCGACTTGAGTGATTCCTTCTCCGAGCAATACTTGGAAAGAGTTTATGTTTATATTCTGATTGGTGACAGGATCGATGCCTCGTAAGAAGACTCGTGTATTTTCTTCGCCGGTGATACGGAAAGTGGGAGTGTTGTTATTTGATACGGCGGGTCCGACTAAGGTGACGGAAGGTGTAAGAGTAGGAGCGGTATAGTCGAAAATGAGAGGGAGGCTATGTTCTGTGGTATATTTATTTCCGGCGGGGTCTGTGAGTACGGCGTAAGCGTTATATATTCCTTCGTCAGGAGAAGAGGGTAGGTTGAGTTGAGTATTTCCGTTTGTAAAGCTTCCTGTGAGATTGGTGTATGAAGTTACAGCTTTTGTGGTTTGATGTATGAGATAAAAATCGGCTTTTAGATTTTCTTCGCCGCCTCTTATGGCGGGAGTTTTTGAGTGGTTTTCACCGATATAAAAGCTGTTCTGGAAAGTGTTGAAGATGTTTCCGGCATTATAAGACCATGCGGTGGTAAGATCGCCAGGAATAGTGGTATCGATGGTTGAAGTGACAGTTCCGCTTGTATGGCTTATATTGCCGGCTTTATCGCGAATTTTGGCAGTGAAGTGATAGCTTGCGTCTCGAATTCCGACGTTGGAAAAGAGAGTGGCTTGTCCTGTTTCATCGATGAGTTGTTCTGCGATGAATCCGCCATTTCTGAAGAGCATAGCGAATGATCCGGTTTCCCCTGTGATGAGGAATTCTGGAGTTGGGTCATTAGTGAGAGTAGGAGTAGCCCCGCCAACCATGGCGATAGTGGGTCTTGAGGGAGCGACGTTATCGTAGAAGAGGGAACGTTCGATGACGGTGGTATTATTTTGCGTATCGGTGATGGAGAGAGAGATTTCGTGTGCCCCGAGGCTGAGTTCTGCGAAGGTGTAAGAGAAATTGCGTTCTGTTGTGGTGAAGTTTTCGATGTTTGTGCCGTCTAGGGTGATAGCGATTTGAGAGCCGATGCCGACTTCGATAGAGATTTTGGGTGTGGAGTCTTGAGTATAGAAGACGGTATCCCCGACGTGGGTTTCTGAGTTTTCGATATTGAGGACGCCGATGGAGACATCGGTATCGACGACAAGATTGAAGAGGTCTGAGTCAGTGGAGACATTGCCGGCGTGGTCGATGACTCTTGCTTTTAAGGAGTGGTTGCCGTTGGCATATGTGGTGTTATAGAGTACGTCACCATTTTTGTCTGCTTTGATTTGGGAGAGGGTTTGATTTTGGCTATTTCGGAATTCGACGAGAAGGAAAGCTTCTGTTTTGAGGTAAATGATTTGTTTTGTGGAAGAAGTGAGGGTATCGGTGATGCCGTTTAGGAGTTGTAAATCTGGTTTATTGGGAGCTTGATTGTCGAAGACGACGGTTCTGGAGAAAGAGGTAGTGCGTCCATCATCGCCGGTGATTTGGACATTGATGAGATGTTGAGCGTTGAGAGTGAGATTGGAGAGGGTGTAAGAAAATGTTCCGGGAGTTTGATTTGAGGTGGTTGTATTTCCGCCTTCAGTGATGGTGACAGTAGCGTTTGCACTGAGGTCGAAAGAGATGGAGGTATTTTGGGTTTGGGAGTAGAAGATATTGTTGTCCTCTCGGGTTGAGGAGATGTCGATATTGGAAACGAGAGCGAGAGTATCGACGGTGATGCTGACATGTTCGGAATGGCTTGTGTGTCCGACTTTATCTTTAGCGATGGCGACGATGCTATAGACTCCGTTTTCGAGGTTTGTAGTGATGAGAGCGTGTCCGTTTTCGTCTGCTTTGGCTTCTCCGATTTTTTCGCCTACGACGTGGCCATTATTTTTGTGGATGGCGATGGTAGAGAAGGCTTCGGAGTAGACGGAGAATTGCTGAGAGTTTTTTGCGGAGACGTCAGTAGAGATATCGTTGACAAGCAGAGGAGTAGTAGCTTGGATGGGAGGAGTCATATCGATGATGAGATTTTTTATGACTTCGAGAGTATTTCCGGCGGGGTCTTGAGCGACGAATTTGAGGTTGTTATGGGCCCCTTCTTTGAAGTGATCATAGGGAATGATAGTGAAAGAGTTTCCGGTGGGATGGGCGTGAGTGGCTTCACCGAGTTTATTGCCATTTTCGTCGAATACGGAGATGATTGAGCCGCGATCGAGGAAGTCGATGAAGAAGTATAATATGACATGTTTTGAATAGAGAGTGTCTTCATTTGGAACTATGGCTTGGTGGCTTACGCGTATTTTCCTGATAGATATTTGTGTATCGATGGTGATGGGAGCGATGTCACTTTCTAGGCTTTCGTTACCGGCACTGTCAGTAGCGGTTGCGTGTAAATTGTATAGATTGTCATCGAGAGCGTCTGAGAAGGTGAAGGAAGCGATTCCTTGAGCGTTAGCGTTGATTTGAGCGATGAGGATGTCGTTACTGAAGAGTTTTACGAGAGAGTTTGCTTCTGCGGTGATTTGGAGTTCTGGAGTATTATCGTTTGTGAGGGAATCTGAGGCCCCTCCGATGAGAGCGATGGATGGTTTATTGGGAGCTTGAGAGTCGACGGTGATGGAGATGGTGTCGCTTACGATGCTTTGATTGCCGGCGGCATCTGTGGCTTGAGCGGATATTTGGTGAGCACCGTCGCTGAGTAGAGATGCGGTGATGGAAGCGATTCCTTGACTGTTGGCGACGGCTTCGCCGATGATGTTTGATCCGCTGAAGAAGGTGACGGTGGTTCCGACTTCGGCTTCTACGGAGAAGTCGGGCGTGTTGTCACTGGAAATGGAGGGCGTGTGAGTTCCGTTCATGGCGAGATTTTGGGGTTTATTGGGAGCGACGGTATCTATGGTGAAAGTGAGGTTTGCACTTGAGGAGCTTGTATTATTGAAGTTGTCCCGAGCGCGAGCGTTGATATTGTATTCCCCGTCTGGAGTTTCTGTGAGGGTGAGAGTGGCATTGCCTTCGCTGTCTGCGGAAGTTTCGCCTATGATGTTATTGTTATTGAAGAAGATGACGGTGGTTCCAGCGGTTGATTTTGCGAAGAGCACGATGGTATTTTCGTTGATGAAGGATTCGGTTTTGCCGAAGACTTGTAGTTCTGTGGGTGTGTCTGGAGGTGTGGCGTCGATGACGAGAGTTTTGGTGATTTCGGCGGTATTTCCGGCGAGGTCTTGCATACGGATGGTGATTTGGTGCGTTCCTTCCTCTAGGGGGTTATTGAGTGCTACTGAGAGATGATTGACGTCGGTAGAGGAGTAAGTGGCTTGTCCGATTACGTTTCCGTTTGTGAGGATTGTGGCGGTAGATCCTGTTTCTGGCCAATCGATGTTGAAGGAAGTATTTTTCAAGTTTGTATAGAGAGTATCGTCATTGGCTCTATCGATTTGCCCGGACACGCGGACATTGTTGATAGAAATCTGAGTATCCACGGTGAAGGACATGGTTTCGCTTATGGAGCTTTCGTTTCCGGCACTGTCGGTGGCGGTAGCATGGACGCTGTAGGCGTTGTCGTTGAGTTGGGATGCGGTGATGGAAGCGATACCTTGGGCGTTAGCGACGGCTTGTCCGATGAGGGTGGTATTGTGGAAGAGTTTGACGAGAGCCCCAACTTCTGCGGTGACGTGGATTTCTGGAGTATTGTCCTTGGTAAGAGAGGCGGTGGCTCCTCCGATGAGAGCGATATTGGATGGTTTGTCAGGAGTTTGCGTATCGATGGTGACGGCGAGGGCATCGCTTGCGATACTTTTATTTCCTGCGGCATCGGTGGCTTGAGTGGTGATTTGGTGTGTTCCGTCGCTGAGTAGAGATGCGGTGATGGAAGCTTGTCCTTGACTGTTTGCGACGGCTTCGCCGATTTTATTTGCCCCACTGAAGAAGACGACGGTGGTTCCTGCTTCGGCTTCTACGGAGAAGACAGGAGTGGAGTCACTGGAAGTGGAGGGAGAGAAGGTTCCGTCCATGGAGAGGTTTTGAGGTTGATTGGGAGCTTGAGTATCGATGGTGATAGTGAGGGGTTGAGAGTTTTGGCTTTTGTTTCCGGCGAGGTCTGTTGCGTAGGCACGTATGGCGTGTGTACCGTCTGAGAGGGATTGATTGATGGTGACGGAAGCGACGCCTTGTGCATTTGCGGAAGCTTCGCCGATGATGTTGTCGTTTGCGTCGATGAGGGTGACGGTAGCGAGAGCTTCTGCGTTGATGTTTAGGGTTGGGGTATTGTCGTTTATGGGATCGTTGTCTGTATTTCCTTGGATGGTGATGGCGGATGGAGGGTTGGGAGTGGTGGTGTCGACGTGGAAAGAGAATTCCTGACTATTTGAGCTACGGTTTCCGGCGGCATCGGTGGCGACGGCGGTGAGGGTGTGTTGGCTTTCGCTGAGAGCTTGTGAGGGCGTGAGGGTAGCGATTCCTGTATCTCCGACGGTTTCTGAGGCGATGACGTTATTGTCTGAATCGAGTATTTCGACGGTGGTTCCGGCATCTGCGTTGACAACGAAGGTTGGTGTTGTGTCTTGAGTATGGAGTCTGCCATTCTGGAGAGCGAGTCCTTGAGGGGTGCTAGGAGGAATGGCGTCGACGACGAAGGTGAGAGGCGTACTTCTTGGGCTTGGGTTGTCTGCGGCGTCACGCGTTTCAGCGGTGAAGGAGTGGCTTCCGTTGTCGAGATTTGTGAGGGAGATGGCGGCGATTCCTTGAGCGTTAGCGACGGCGGATCCGACGGCGTTATTTTGGCTATCGAACAAGGTGACGGTACTTCCGACTTCGCTAGAGACATGGATGGTGACGTCTGTATTTCGTGTGAGCGAGGGAGAAGCTCCTCCGATGAGAGAGAGGTGGGAAGGGGTATCGGGAGCGATGGTATCGAGTAGGATATTGAGTGTTTCGGAAGGAGAGCTTACGTTTGTGGCGACATCTGTGGCGATGGTGTGTAGGGTGAAGCTTCCGTCTGACAATTCTGAGGAAGTGAGTGAAGCGAGTCCGTTTTCGTTTGCGATGACTTCGCCGACGTTGACGTCATTGACGAAGAAAGTGACGGTGGATCCGGCTTCTGCATTTACGGTGAAGGTGGGAGTTTTGTTATTGATGAAGAGGGGGGAGTCATCATCTTTTATGGTGAGATTTGAGGGAGCGTTGGGAGCGGTTGTATCGATGGTGATGGTGGCGTAGCTTGAGAACGTGCTAAGGTTTCCGGCGGCATCGACGGTTTGAGCTTTGATAGAGTGTACGCCGTCTGCGAGGGGTTTGTCGTAAGTGATATCGATGATGAAGGAGGTTCCGTCTGCGACTCCGGTTCCGATACGTTCATTATTTTTGTTATAGAGATGAGCGGTGAGTCCGACTTCACCGATGATGACCAAGGTTCGGATGTTATTATTATTTGAGAGCATGTAGTCGAGTTCGCTTATGATTCCGATGAAGGAGGGTTGAGCGGGTTTGTTGGGCACGGTGGAATCTACGGAGAAGGTGAAGGGTTCGGATTCTACGCTTATATTCCCGAAGGGGTCGATGGCCCGAGCGGTGAGTATGAAAGAGTTGTCGGTAAGGATGGAGGATGCTGTGATGGAAGCGATACCTTGAGCGTTAGCGACGGCTTCGCCGATGACATTTCCCCCGATGAGGAGTTGTACGTTGGCGCCATTTTCTGCTTTGACGGTGAAGGTGGGTGTGCTGTCTTTTGTGAGGGTGGCGGTGGCACCGCCGACGAGGGTGAGAGCGGATGGTTTTTGTGGGGGCGTGGTATCGACGGCTATGGAGACGGTGGCACTTGGAGAGCTTGTGTTTCCTGCGGCGTCAGTAGCGGTGGCTTTGAGTATTATGGTTCCCTCGGATAGGGCACTGGTAATGGAGACGGAAGCGATGCCTTCGCTATTGGTAAGAGCGGAAGCGAGTACATTGTTGTCGCTATCGAGTATGGATACGGTACTGCCCGGTGCGGCATTGACAAAGAAAGTGGGGGTATTGTCATTGGTTGAAGTTTCGCCTGAAGCGAGTGAGGGAACGGAGGGAGCGTTGGGAGCTACGGAGTCTATGGTGATGATGAGGTTAGAGCTTTTTTCGCTTGGATTGTCTGCGGTATCTGTGGCGATGGTGTAGAAAGAGTATTCACCGTCTGAAAGAGGAGTGGCGATGGTGAGGGTTGCGACACCTTGAGCGTTTGCGGTGGCTCTTGCGACTTCTTTATTTGCACTGTCGTAGAGTACGAGTGTATTTCCGGATTCTGAGTTTACGGTGAAGGAGGGTGTTGTGTCATTTGTGAGGTTTGCGGTGGCGCCTCCTACGAGGGAGAGTCCGCTTGGTTTGTTGGCACCGCTTGTGTCGATGGTGATGGTGAGGTTATCGCTTGATACGCTGACATTTCCGGCACTGTCTGTGACGGTTGCGTGTAGAGTATAGTTTCCGTCACTCAGAGGAGAGGAAGATTCGAGGCTTGCATTTCCGTCATTTCCTGCGATGGCTTCTGCGATGAGGGTGTCGCCGTTAAAGATTTTGACGGTACTATTGGCTTCAGCTTTTACGGAGAACACGGGAGTG
>CAKMZR010000087.1 GCA_929200455.1 uncultured Alphaproteobacteria bacterium
CATCAAATCCTCCACCCGAAAATATCGGAAAAGCCGCACTCCTTGCCGCCCTTTCCCTACCCCAATCTCATCGTGCCTTCATAAAAGATACACACGCCATCGACGCCCTTGCTCCCGTATACTTTGGAGATACACCCTCATGAATAATCCCTCTGCCGCCCTCCTCATCATCGGTGACGAAGTCCTCTCAGGGAGAACCCAAGATGTCCACGTTGCCTATCTCGCACAAAAACTCAAAAATATCGGCGTCTCCCTCTCAGAAGTACGCATCGTCACCGATAGCCAAAACCATATCATATCGTCCGTCCAAGACCTCGCAAAACAATACGACTCCCTCTTCACCACAGGCGGAATCGGGGCCACTCATGACGATGTCACCATCAACGCCGTCTCACTAGCCCTCGGCCTCGAAACCATCGTACACCAAAAAGCCTTCAATATCCTCTCCGACTACTACCAATCACAAAACCTGCCCTTCACACCCGCACGACAACTCATGGCTCGCGCCCCCAAGGGAGCCTCCATCATCCCCAATCCCGTGAGTGCCGCTCCGGGATTCCATATCCAAAACCTCTACATACTCGCAGGAATCCCCAGTATCGCTCACGCCATGATAGACCACGTCATACCCTCTCTCAAGAATGGAATACCCCTCATCGCACAAACTCTACGCACAAACCTACCCGAAAGCTCCATGCGTGACGCCATGGAATATGCCGCCGAATCCTTCTCCGTAAAAATCGGCTCCTACCCCTCCCATCACAGAAAATTTCATGGCGTCTCCATCGTCGTCAAAAGCCACCACGCCACGCATATCAAAAAAACACTCGACTTCCTCCTGCAACGTGCAAAACAACTCGGAGGAGACGTCCACTTACTTGACGGAGAACACTAACGCCCTCGTATACTGTACACCGCCCGCTTGTGAGAACCCTGATGCCTCAGTCCCTTCACCACCATCTCTCCCGATGCCAGCGTCGTAAAACATGGAACCCCACATCTCAGAGCCTTGCAACGCAATTCATGCGCCTCAGACGCACTCCGTGCTCCCCCTGGCGTGTTCACCACAAGCACAATCTCTCCCCTCTCAACCATGCTCAGAACATTGTCTCCCGACTCCCTCGCCTTCTTCACCATAACTGCATCTACGCCCGCGTTCTTCAAAAATAATGACGTCCCTCGCGTCGCATAAATTCCAAATCCCAATGACGCAAAACTCTTCACAAGATCTATCGCCCTCTTGCCCCTGTCTCGCTCGCATAACGACACAAATACATTGCCCCCGTCAGGCAAAACCTCTCCCGCTCCCTCTTGTGCACGCAGAAATGCCTCTCCCTCACTCATACCCACCCCCATCACCTCTCCCGTCGAACGCATCTCAGGACCCAGCCTCGTGTCAACCTTGCCAAACCTCATAAAAGGAAAGACCGACTCCTTCACCGCATACTTCCCAGAATCCTCCCCCGCAAAATCTCGCAAATCCAAAGACGCCACACTGCAACCAGACAATACCTTACCCGCATAACGCGCCACCGCGATACCACGCGCCTTCGCCACAAACGGAACCGTTCTTGACGCTCGCGGATTCACCTCCAAAACATACAACTCACCATTCCACAATCCATACTGCACATTCACCATACCCCTCACTTGCAACGCCTTCGCTATATGCTCCGTCACTTCCTCCATCTCACGCCTTTGAGCCTCGCTCAAACTCCGTGCAGGAAGCATACACGCACTGTCTCCAGAGTGTATACCCGCCTCTTCTATGTGCTCCACAATACCAGAAATCCAAACGTCCTCTCCATCACTCACCGCATCCACATCAAACTCTATCGCTCCCTCCAAATAACAGTCCACCAACAATCCTCCTCCTCCAGAGGCCTCAGACTTCAATGCACGCTCCCCAAAATCCCTCAAAGACTCTTCGTTCCACGCCCGATACATCGAACGACCCCCCAGCACATACGAAGGACGTATCATCACAGGGTATCCTATCCTTGCCGCTTCCTCCACCAAACCCTCCACATCCCACGCCATACCGCTTGTCGGCTGCTTCACACCCACCCTTGCCAACATACGGCTGCACTCATCCCTGTCTTCTGCCGCATCTATCGACGATACAGACGTCCCCAATATCTCTACACCCGCCTCACTCAAACCCTTCGCCAACTTCAACGGAGTCTGTCCTCCAAACTGCAACACAACACCCAAAAGCTCACCGCGTGACTTCTCCACCTCCACCACCCCCAACACATGCTCCAACGTCAACGGCTCAAAATATAAACGATCCGCCGTGTCAAAATCTGTCGACACCGTCTCAGGATTACAGTTCACCATAATCGTCTCTATACCCTCCTCGCGAAACGCTTGTACCGCATGCACACAACAATAATCAAACTCCACACCCTGACCTATCCTGTTCGGACCACTCCCAAGAATAATCACCTTACGCCTCTCACTCACCTCGCTTTCACACATCGAAACGCCTCCCAACGGACGCTCATACGTACTGTAAAGATACGGCGTCGTCGAAGAAAACTCTCCCGCTACCGTATCTATACGGCGGTACACGGAACACACCCCCAACTCCATACGCCTCTTCCTCACCTCACCCTCTTCCAAACCCCACAACTTGCCAAGCCTCCTATCAGAAAAACCTCGACCCTTCGCTTCCCAAAACTTCTCCCCGTCCATGCCCTCAAACCCACAATCAATCAACATCCCCTCATAAATCACCAGAGACTCTATACGACGCAGAAAAAACAAATCAACCCCACTCGCCTTTGCCACCGAAAGCACATCACAATCCTCTCGAAAAGACTGTCCCAACCACAAAACACGATCCCACCTCGGGGAACTACACTTCTCAAAAATATCTCCGCCTCCCCCATTCTCCTCTCCCAGCTTCTTCTCTTCAAAGCCACTCCAGCCATTATCCATACTACACAATGCCTTCTGAAACGACTCCTCGTACGTGCGACCCAACGCCATCACCTCTCCCACAGACTTCATACTCGTCGTCAATCCCTCATCACAACCCGGAAACTTCTCAAAATTAAAACGCGGAATCTTCGTCACCACATAGTCCAATGTCGGCTCAAAACTTGCCGGAATCACATCCGTCACACTGTTCTTCAACTCATCCAGAGAATAACCCACCGCAAGCTTTGTCGCTACCCTCGCTATCGGAAAGCCCGTCGCCTTCGACGCAAGGGCAGACGAACGCGATACACGCGGATTCATCTCTATCACCACCATCTCCCCCGTCTCAGGATCCACCGCAAATTGCACATTCGAACCCCCCGTCTCCACACCCACACTCCTCAATACCAAAAATGACGCATCACGCATCTTCTGATACTCCTTGTCCGTCAAAGTCAGAGACGGTGCCACCGTTATCGAATCCCCTGTGTGGACTCCCATCGGATCCATATTCTCTATAGAACACACAATAATACAATTATCATTCTTATCCCGTACCACCTCCATCTCATATTCCTTCCAGCCCTCTATCGACTGCTCCACCAACACAGAACCCACGGGTGATGCCGACAAACCCTCTCCCAAAATCTTCCAATACTCACTCTCACTGTACGCTATACCCCCTCCCGTGCCTCCAAGCGTAAAAGATGGACGCAAAATCAATGGCAAGCCCACTTCCGACAGAACTTCCGCTCCCACTTCCCGATCCTTCACAAGACGAGAACGTGGCGTCTTCAGACCTATCTCCTTCATCAACTGACGAAACTCTTCCCTGTCTTCCGCACGCTTAATCACACGACTGTCCGCCCCTATCATCTTCACTCCATAACGCGACAAAACTCCTGACGCTTCCAATTCTACCGCCAAATTCAATGCCGTCTGACCTCCCATCGTCGGCAAAAGAGCATCAGGACGCTCCTTCTCTATCACCAACTCCACACTCTCCTTCAATAAGGGCTCTATGTATACCTTGTCCGCAAGGCCCGGATCCGTCATGATCGTCGCAGGATTCGAATTCACCAAAATCACCCGGTAACCATCCTCCTTCAACGCAGAAATCGCCTGCGTTCCCGCATAATCAAACTCACACGCCTGACCTATCACTATAGGTCCCGAACCTATCAACAATATCGTCTTTATATCTCTCCTCGCAGGCATCACTCACCACCCTCCAATCCCATAAGTCTACGCGCAAGCATATTGTTCAATCCATGTCCAGATTTGTGAAAATGTATCCGTCCCTTCACATACTTGCCCAACGTCCACAAATCTCCCAACGCATCCATCATCTTATGACGCACACACTCGTCCTCTCCACGAAATCCACCCGCGTTCAAAACACCATCCGCTCCTATCACCACCGCATTCTCTAAAGAACCGCCCTTCCCCAAGCCCATCGCACGCACCCGCTCCAAATCTTCCAGCAAACAGAATGTCCTTGCATCCCAAACCCTGTCCACAACATCATCTCCTCCCTCTCCCCACACCAACGCCAGACTCTGGTGCCCTATGTACGGCGTGTCATACTCCAACTCAAACAATAACTCCATACGTTCTCCCTCCACAGGATCACACACCACCCACGAACCCCCGTCTTCCGACTTCACCTCAACACGCTCCTTCACGTCAATCCAACCCACATCTCCCACCTCACGCTTCTTCGCACGTCTCAATCCCTCCACAAATCCTCGCGCACTCCCGTCCAAGATCGGAACCTCAGGACCCGCACACTCCACCTCCGCACTCACGATACCCATCATAAATAATGACGACATCACATGCTCTACCGTATAAAACTCCGTACCATCATCACCCCTTATCATCGTACATAACGGACGCAACTCAACCCTGTCCGCTCGCGCCTCCACCCGCTTGTCACCCCTCACAAAAACGATACCCTCCCCCCCGTCTCCTCTACCCCTCACCTCCAAAGTCGTCTCCACGCCACTATGCAATCCCAAACCCTCAAATCTCACCGCCTCTTCCAATTCATACGCCTTCTTCATCTCTCTCTCTTCCTTTCATGCCCACCTCTAAAACTTGACACAACATAGAAAAATACCTAATCCTTGACAATAACTAACTTCCGTAAATCTCTTCCCCCCTCCATCTCATGCACGATTCCCTACCTCAAACCGAAATCCTCTCTCAAGCCAAATCTTGGCCTTTCCAAGAAGCTCGCGTCCTCATCTCACGACTCAAATCTCTCAAAACAAAAAAAGATATTATCACCTTCCAAACCGGATACGGACCCTCAGGGCTGCCCCATCTCGGAACCTTCGCAGAAGTCCTGCGATCCTCCATGGTCAAACGCGCCTTCGAAACCCTCTCCGGACTCCCTTCACAACTCATCACCTTCTCCGACGATATGGACGCACTCCGTAAAGTGCCAGAAGGCGTGCCGAACCACTCCATGCTCGAAAAACATCTCGGAAAACCTCTCACTTCCATTCCAGACCCCTACGGGACCCACCAAAGCTTCGGACATCACAACAACGCAAAACTTATCGAATTCCTCGACCAATTCGGATTCGAATATACCTTCGCAAGCAGCTCAGAATACTACAAAAGCGGCTTCTTCAATGACACACTCGTCAACATACTCCATCTCTACCACGAAATCACCAATATCATCCTCCCCACCCTCGGAAAAGAACGACAACAAACCTATAGCCCCTTCCTCCCCATCTGCCGCAACTCTGGAAATGTCTTGCAGCTCCCCGTACACTCCATCGACCTCGATGCCCAAACCCTCGTCTTCAAAAAAGAAGACGGAACCTTCTACGAAACTCCCGTCACAGACGGCACGTGCAAACTACAATGGAAAGCCGATTGGGCCATGCGGTGGCTCGCTCTGGGCGTCGATTACGAAATGGCAGGAAAAGACCTCATCGAATCCGTTCATCTCTCAAGCCGTATACTCAAAAAAATCGGCGGAACGCCACCCGCCGGATTCAGCTACGAACTCTTCCTCGACGAAAATGGAGAAAAAATATCAAAATCTCGCGGAAACGGAATGTCCATGGACGAATGGCTCAAATATGGCGGCACAGACAGTCTCGCCTACTTCCTCTTCCAAAAACCAAAAACCGCAAAACGACTCTCCTTCGATTCCATACCTCGCGCCATCGATGACTACAACCGTATGCTCGCATCCTTCCCCTCACAATCGTCTCTCCAACAGATCGATAACCCCATATGGCACATCCATCACAAAAATATTCCTCACAACCCAAGTCCCGTCAGCTTCAACCTCCTACTCAATCTCGCCGCCGCAACCGGCGAAACAGATAGCTCCATCCTATGGAACTTCGTCAAACGTTACGCCCCTGAAACCTCTCCAAAAACCCACCCCTACCTCAATAGCCTCATCCAAAATGCCGTCTCCTACGCTCAAGACAACATCATTCCCCTCAAAGAATTCCGAAAACCATCCCCTCATGAACACAACGCTCTCAAAGACCTCCTAGAACAACTCAATCACGTCCCACACAACAGCGAAGACATCCAAACCCTCGTCTTCTCCATCGGAAAAACACACAACTTCGACCCCATCACATCATGGTTCCAAGCGTGTTACTCCATCCTACTCGGACAAAAACAAGGGCCAAAACTCGGCACCTTCATCGCCCTCTACGGAATCAAAGAAACCCAAAACCTCATCTCCAATGCCCTCGAACATGTCTGAAAAACCCATCCTGCAAGTCCTAAAAGGACAAGTCCTGCCCCAACCTCCCGTGTGGCTCATGCGGCAAGCCGGACGCTACCTTCCCGAATACCAAAAATTACGCTCAGAATCACC
>CAKMZR010000088.1 GCA_929200455.1 uncultured Alphaproteobacteria bacterium
GCTTGTGTATATAGTCGTCCGATCCCGCCTCCAAACCCATCACCTCATCTTCCGCACTGTCTAACGCCGTCATCAAAAGAACAGGAGCCCCCTCGCCCCTCGCTCGCAACTCTCGGCAAATATCTCGACCGTCGCCGTCGGAAAAACTCACGTCCAACACATACGCATCATAACGATTAAGCTTCGCTATCCTCAACGCATTCGTCGCAGAAAGCGCTATGTCCACCTGATAACCGCTCTCCAAGAGTTGCTGCTGTAGACTCTCAAGCAAAACCCCATCGTCATCCACCAACAAAATCTTGTAGCCATTGAATTTTACGTCTTCTTCTTCGTCTTTTACCATTTCTTCAGTATCCATTACTATTACTCCCTGCTTGCCAAAATACATGCACCATTGTGCCATAACTCTAAAAAATATACAACGTCACGAAAATGATGCAAAAAAAACCAACAAAACAATCCAAAGATCTTGATCTCATCAAAAAAAATATTACCAGTAATTAATAACATTTTCATCCCAAGATGCTCGCCAGTCACGAAAAATATTCGCTTCTTGTATCATCACAAGAAAGTTAAATCAACTTAAAATTGAATTAAGCCAATCACAAAATAGCGTGACTCCCTTCACACAGAAAGATAAAAACACTTTTATCTCTAGCATAACGCTCTCTTTCTCTATAAGATAGAGCCTCCCAACGTGCATAGTAACAAGGACATCTCTCTATGAAAAAATATACCCTTCTCTCCAAATTCATAGGAATACTCTTGCTCTCTCTCGCCCTCTCAAGTTGCTACCTCCCGCACGACTTCAGTATCGATATCCGCATCACCCGCAACGGCGAATATGCTCTCCGCTATCAAGGCGAACTCATCGCCGTCAACCTACACAAAAAAATTCGAGAACAACAACTCTCAGAAGATGAACTCCAAAAAGAAATCCAAGTCTATATACGCGACCTCAAACGAGACCCCGCTTTCTCAGAGATCGACTACGTCAATAATGGCTTCTTCCGCGTAAAATACGTCTACGCCAGCACCATCCAAAGACAACCCTATTACAACTTCCTGCGAGGAAATAACAAAATCGTCACCCTCTCCTACCACGAAGACAAACAACTCCTCTCCATCATTGGCGGGAAACTTCAAGGATCACAAAAAGACATCGCCATAAAAGAAAATATCAAGACCCAAGGGAAAATTCGTATCATCACAGACCTTCCCGTCCTCAAACATAACGCCAACCAAAAACTCGACACAAAAACACCAAGCTACATCTGGAATGTCTCTTCAATCTCAGAACCTACACCTTCCATTCTCATCAATATGAAGGAAAAAACGTAAATGGATACCCACAGAATCGCTTCCATCAACCTCATGCATCAAGGGGTCGTGCGATTCAATGCCGCCGTCGAAAAAGAAAAAAAAATGGCTCTTGAAGACCTCGTCCGTACAGGACGCTTTACGCCCCTCCACTCCGGGGACGGACCCTACGATGTCACCGTGTCCCTGGAAAATGCCGACAGAATGCTCCTAGAAGTCAAGAATATACAAGGCGAAACCTCCCGGCACAGTTTGGCTCTTTCTCCTTTGCGGAAACTCATCAAAGACTATTTCGTCATGTGCGAAGCCCTCCAAGAATCTCTTGGCACCGCCACCACTGACAAAATCGAAGCCATCGATATGGCTCGCCGATCGCTCCACGATGAAGCCGCTGAACTCATCATCTCTCAACTCAACGATTCCATCGAAACCTGCCTCGATACAAGCCGCAGACTCTTTACACTCGCCTGTGTACTCCACTGCCGTTAAAACCTACAAACACGACAAAAAACGCGCAATAATAATCTTCTTGCCCACATCCGGGTTGTCAAACATAACCGTCACCACATCACGACTCACACTCTCCACGACTCCCTCGCCGTAACGTTTGTGTGCACACCGCGAACCCTCGGAAAAACTCTCAGAAGCAGACGAAGATGTCCGCCGCGACTCGCCTCCCAAACCTTGAGAACCTGATGACAACGCCCCTCCCGAAAATCGACACACATCCTTAGGCAACTCAGATATGAAAGGAGACGGCATCACGCGATCCAAGGTCCCATGGGAAAAACGTTCTCGCGCGTAACTCACACACACACGCTTTCTCGCACGCGTCAACGCCACATAGGCAAGGCGACGCTCCTCCTCCAAACCCCGCTCAGACTCTTCCAAAACCGCTCGACGATTCGGAAAACTATCCATCTCCCAACAGGGAAGATACACCGTGTCAAACTCAAGTCCCTTCGCACTGTGCATCGTCATAATCGAGACCTTCTCCCTCTTACTGTCTGAAGCCTCTTCATTGTCCAAAACCAAAGAAATGTGATCCAGAAAACTGTCAAGACTCACAAAATCATGCAATACCTCTTTGAGAGCCTGAATGTTTTCAAGACGTGTCTCCCCCGTCAACGGATCATTCTCATTCCGCACCATCTCTCGATAACCGCTCTCCCTGACAATAATCTCCAACAACTCAGGAGGAGATACCTTGTCCCTATCCGCTCGCCACTTCCGAACTTGTCCCATAAAATCAACCACAGAAGGCTTCACAAGACTCTTCACACTTTCCACCGGCTTCTCATTCTCCTCTGCCCGTCTAAAAAAGTCCGAAGAATCTTCAGGCAAAACTTCAGAAGATGGAGTCTCATGAATAGCCTCGAGCGTCTCCATAAATTTCTCCTGACGACTGTCCGCCACATCTTGTACCTTCTGCAAAGTCGCAGGACCAATCCCTCTCGAAGGCGTGTTCACAATACGCTCAAACGCCATCCTGTCATAAGGCTTCGCCACTAGCCTCAAGTACGCCACCAAATCTCGAATCTCAGAACGCTCGTAAAACTTCACATTCCCCACCACCCGGTAGGGAATATTCAAACGCGTAAGTGCCTCCTCAAAAGAACGAGTTTGATGTCCCGCCCGCACCAAAATCGCCTGCGTCACCCCCTCATCTTCACGCTCAATCGCTTGGGCCACCATCATCGCCTCCTCACGACCATCCGTACACGCAACCACATCCAAAAATTCCCCATCATCACCCTCCGTCCACAGAGTCTTCTCGTAACGCTCGCGGTTGAGCCGAATAAGCTCAGAAGCCGCACGCAAAATGATACCCGTCGAACGGTAGTTCTGCTCAAGACGAAGCACCTTCGCCTCCGCAAAATCTTGACGAAACTTCAAAATATTATCAATCGTCGCCCCCCGCCAACCATAAATACTCTGATCCTCATCTCCCACACAAAATAAATTGCCATGATAGGTCGAAAGAGCCAGTATCCAAGCCCTTTGAGCCGGATTGCTGTCCTGATACTCGTCCACAGAAACAGAACGGAACTTCTCCGCATAAAAATCCAACACATCCTCATGCTCGCGAAACAAACGAAGGCAATAAAGCAACAAATCTCCAAAATCCATCGCATCCGATTCAAGAAGTTGTCGCTGATAGGTCTCATAAAGACTAAGAGCCAAGTCATCAGAAAGATCTCCCTTGCTTTTCTTCCCCGGAGAATCCGAAAAACCTCCCCTTTGGTACTCCTCCAAAGCCTCCTCATAACCAAGACCTCGATTCTTCCAACCCTCTATTCGCCATAGAACGCTCTTGGGCGAAACCTGCTTCACATCAATGTTAAGTCCTTTCATTATCGTCTTGATAAGACGCAAAGAATCATCTTGCGAAAGTATAGTGAAATCACGGCTGAATCCCAATTTCTCTCCATGCACGCGCAAAATTCTCAACGACAAGGCATGAAAAGTCCCCATCCAAATTCTCGACGCCTCCTCCGCCCCCACCATCTCCCCAACACGCTTCCTCATCTCGCCCGCCGCCTTGTTCGTAAACGTCACCGCCAAAATTCGAGACGCCCACATACCATCTCCTATCAACAAAGCAAGACGCGTCGTCAATACCTTCGTCTTACCAGAACCCGCCCCCGCCAATACCAATATCGCTCCCTCTTTCTCGCACACCGCAGACCTTTGCACCTCGTTGAGACTGCCAACCATCTCTTCAAGGCGATCCTTCAGAGACAATACACCCCCACCCTCACCCTCATCCTCTCCCGCCAAAGAATCTCCTAGCCCTCCGTCGTCAAACAAGGGATCATAAGGAACCGTCATCTACAAAAACCTCTCCATATCCAAAAAATATCCAAAAAAAATACCCGCAAAAAGCATATCATGCTCCACCCAATATTCTCTCCCTTTTTTTGTCCTCCTCTTCTCAACCTCCCATCACAAAACATAATTTCTTTCTTGCTTTTCATTCGGCAACATGATAGCAAATCTCCGAAGGAGTGAGGACACCAAGGTGAAAAACAACTTGAACCATGATCTTACTTAGGGGCTCTTGATTAAGGGAGACAACTCGGGTTCTCAAGCCCTGTTGCCTCCTTATCGTCATGTTCCTTTGAGCTCACAAACCAAGCAAAACTAAAGTATTCCTCTCCTCCCTCATAACCACAAAACGTCATCTTCGTTAAACGTTCATAATCTCAAGAAAATGGATATCCATGATTAATCCTGTCGCTTACCGCTACGCATCTGCCCTCTTCGGGATTGCCGTCGAAGAAAAAAGCGAGAACACCCTTCTCTCTCAGTTCTCCGAACTCATCGCTATGATGTCAACCCACAACAATCTTCAACAAGCCATAGATGCCCCCCTAGTCAAAATCAAAGAACAAGAAAACGCCCTCGGACTCATCGCAAAAAAAGCAAAATGGCATCAACACTTCGCCTCCATGCTCAAACTTATGGCTCAAAGAAGAAGACTCGCCATTCTCCCCGACGTCTATGATGCCTTCGTCGAACGCGTAAGAAACAAAAATAACGAAATCCACGCCCTCGTCACTTCCGCAAAACCACTCAGCGACTCCGACAAAAAAAAAATAGAACAGATCATAGCCAAACCAAAGAAAACCTCAAAAGTCGTTCTGGAAGAACACTTAAATGATAGCCTTTTGGGAGGCTTTATCATCGAGGTCGGGAGTACGCGTATCGACGCTTCCCTCGCCGGACGTATCCGACGCCTCGAACAAAACCTCAGAAAAACAAACCTCTAGACAGGATCAAACGGAAAATGGAATTAAAAGCATCTGAAATATCAAAAATCCTCAAAGACGAAATCAAAAGCTTTGTCGATAAACAGGAAATGGAAGAAACCGGCCGCGTCATCTCTGTTGGAGATGGTGTCGCCCGAGTTTATGGCCTTGACAATGTCCGTGCAGGCGAAATGGTCGAGTTCGAAAATGGAACACGCGGAATGGCTCTCAACCTCGAAAAAGATAATGTCGGTTGCGTCGTCTTCGGTTACGATATCGAAATCAAAGAAGGCGAAATTGTCCGCAGAACCGGGGAAATCATATCCGTTCCCGTCGGAAAAGGCTTGCTCGGACGCGTCGTCGATTGCCTCGGAAACCCCATCGACGGAAAAGGAATCATCTCCGATACCGAAAAAAAACGTGTCGAACTCAAAGCTCCCGGAATCATTCCCCGTCAGTCCGTCTCGGAACCCATGCAGACCGGACTCAAGGCTCTTGACGCCCTCGTTCCCATCGGACGGGGACAAAGAGAACTCATCATCGGTGACAGACAAACAGGAAAATCTACCGTCGCTCTCGACACCATCCTCAACCAAAAAGCAAACAACGCCTCTCCCGATAAATCCAAGCACCTCCATTGTATCTATGTCGCCGTGGGACAAAAACGTTCAACCGTCGCTCGCCTTGTGAAAACACTCGAAGAACACGGAGCCCTCGAATATACCACCGTCGTTGCCGCTACGGCAGGAGAATCCGCTCTCAACCAGTTTATCGCACCGTACTCTGGGTGTGCTATCGGCGAATTCTTCCGCGATAACGGTATGCACGCCCTTGTCGTGTACGATGACCTCTCAAAACAGGCCACCGCTTACCGACAAATGTCCTTGCTCCTTCGTCGACCCCCCGGACGTGAAGCTTATCCCGGTGATGTCTTCTATATCCACTCTCGCCTTCTTGAACGGGCCGCCAAAATGAGTGACGCTCGAGGAGGAGGTTCCCTTACTGCCCTCCCCATCGTCGAAACACAGGCTAGTGACGTCTCTGCACACATCCCCACCAACGTCATCTCCATCACTGACGGACAGATATTCTTGGAAACAGACCTCTTCTACAAAGGTGTGCGACCCGCCATCAACGTCGGAATCTCCGTGAGCCGAGTCGGATCTGCTGCTCAGACAAAAGCCATGAAAAAAATTGCCGGACGGATCAAACTCGATCTCGCTCAGTTCCGCGAAATGGAAGCCTTCGCCCAATTCGCATCCGATCTCGATCCCTCCACGCAAAGACTCCTCGCAAGGGGATACCGACTCACGGAACTCCTCAAACAACCACAAAATGCTCCCTTGCCTGTCGAAGAGCAGATCGTTGTGATCTTTGCCGGCGTCAGAGGATACCTCAACGATATTCCCGTCGCTGACATCAAACGATTCGAAAATGGACTCCTCGACCACTTGCGCGCCCACCACCAAGAGATACTCAACGCCATTCTCAATGACGGAGACCTCTCAAAAGATAACGAAGAAGCCTTGAAAAATGCTATCGAAACATACGCCAAGTCTTTCGCTTAATCGACACTCCTTGAGGACCCCACACCATGGCTAATCTAAAGGTCTTACGCACCCGCATCAAGTCGACACAGTCCACAAAGCGGATCACTTCCGCCATGAAAATGGTCGCCGCCGCTAAGCTGCGT
>CAKMZR010000089.1 GCA_929200455.1 uncultured Alphaproteobacteria bacterium
TGAGGGTGAGGGCACCGCCGCTTCCAAGAACGCCTGATTTGATTTTTGAACCGCCCTCGTAGATATTGACGGTATAGCCTGCGACGCCGCCGGTTATGGAGATGGTCGGGGTGTTGTCGTTGATGAGGCTTCCCCCCCTGACAAGAGCGATGGATGGTGTTTCTGTGGGTTTTGATGCGACGCTATCGGCTTCTGTGGAGAGGACGATATTTTGATTTCCGGCGAGGTCTTGGAAGGCTCCTGCCTCGAAGGAGACGAGATAGTTTCCGGTGTTGGGGAGGGGGTTTGCAAGGACGATGGTGAGGAGGTTGTTGGAGGCGGTGATGGAAGTGACGGCGAGATCGACAAGGGTTCCATGCTTTCGGACATGGATTTTGCTTTTGTCGAGGGCTGAAGGATTGATGTTTTCGGAAAGGGTGACGGTGAGTGTTTTTTTGTCTGGGGCGATGGTGAGGGCATTGCCTCCTGTAGCCAAAGCGGGAACTTGAGTATCGAGGGTGAAGGAGAGGGGTAAGCTTGTTTGGGTTCCTTCGCCGGCGGAATTTTGGAATTTTGCGGTGAGGGTGTAGACTTTGTCGGTTGAGAGCGTGTCGAGGGTGAGGGTGAGGGCACCGCCGCTTCCAAGAACGCCTGATTTGATTTTTGAGCCGCTCTCGTAGATGTTAACGGTGTAGCCTGCAAGTCCACCGGATACGGAGAGGGTAGGGGTATTGTCATTGATGAGACTCCCTCCCCCGACAAGAGCGATGGAGGGTGTTTCTGTGGGTTTTACGACGATGCTATCGGCTTCGGTGGAGAGGACGATATTTTGATTTCCTGCGGGGTCTTGGAAGGCCCCGGCGTCGAAGGAGACGAGATAATCTCCGGAGGCGGAGATGGGGTTGGTGAGTACGATGGTAAGCGTATTGTTGGAGACGGTGACGGAAGTGATGGCGAGATCAACAGAGGTTCCATGCTTTCGGACATGGATTTTGCTTTTGTCGAGGGCTGAGGGATTGATGTTTTCGGAAAGGGTGACGGTGAGTGTTTTTTTGTCAGAATTGATTGTGAGGGCATTGCCTCCTGTGACCAAAGTGGGGGCTTGAGTATCGAGGGTGAAGGAGAGGGGTAAGCTTGTTTGGGTTCCTTCGCCGTTTGTATTTTCGAATTTTGCGGTAAGCGTGTAGGCTTTGTCGGTTGCGAGTGTATCGAGGGTGAGGGTGAGTGTGCCGCCGGTTCCAAGAACGCCTGACTTGATTTTTGAGTCACCCTCGTAGATGTTGACGGTGTAGCCTGCAAGTCCACCGGATACGGAGATGTCGGGTGTATTGTCATTGGTGAGGTTTCCGCCTCTCAGAAGAGAAATGATGGGAGTGGCGGTAGGCTTGCTGTTGGCATCGGTGGAGATGGGGTCTGCTTCGGTGGAAAGAGAGATGTTTTGATTTCCTGCGGGGTCTTGGAAGGCCCCGGCGTCGAAGGAGACGAGATAATTTCCGGTGAGGGCGATGGGGTTTGCAAGGACGATGGTGAGTGTATTGTTGGAGGCGGTGACGGAAGTAATGGCGAGATCGACAGAAGTTCCTTGTTTGCGGACATGGATTTTGCTTTGGACGAGAGAGGAGGGATTGATGTTTTCGGA
The DNA here is from genome assembly GCA_929200455.1 of uncultured Alphaproteobacteria bacterium. Taxonomy (GTDB): domain Bacteria; phylum Pseudomonadota; class Alphaproteobacteria; order CAKMZR01; family CAKMZR01; genus CAKMZR01. The sequence continues at coordinate 1,619 of CAKMZR010000089.1, forward strand.
AAGGGTGACGGTGAAAGTTTTTTTGTCTGCGGCTATGGCGAGATCATTGCTTCCTGTGCTGAGAGCGGGAGCCTTGGTATCGAGGGTGAATGTGAGGGACGAGCTTGTTTGGGTTCCTTCGCCGGCTGTATTTTGGAATTTTGCGGTGAGGGTATAGGCTTTGTCGGTTGCGAGTGTGTCGAGGGTGAGGGTGAGGGTGCCGTCGGCTTTAAGGACTCCTGATTTGATTTTTGAGCCACTCTCGTAGATATTGACGGTATAGCCTCCAACGCCGCCGGATATGGAGAGGGTAGGGGTGTTGTCGTTGGTGAGGCTTCCGCCTCCCACGAGAGCGATAGAGGGTGTTTCGGAAGGGGGATTGTTTGGGTTTTCGCCCTCCTTGGTGACGGTATCGAGTTCGGTGGTGAGGGGTTCGTTTCTATTTCCTGAGAGGTCTGAGAAGGCTGATTTTTCGAATTTCACATAGTATTTTCCCGAGCTGCTGATGGGATTTGCGAGTGTGATGGTGATGATGTTTCTGTATGAGGATACGCTTTCTATGGAAAGAGGGGTATCGCTTCCGCTTTTGAAGACGAATATTTTGTCTTTGACAAGAGAGGAGTCCGCGACATGTTCTGAGAGTGTCACGGAGATATTTTTTTTGTCATTATTGATGACGAGTGCATTGCTTGGAGATTGGAGTGTTGGGGCTCGTGTATCTATTGTGCGTCCGCCTCCGCTGCCACCAAAAAACCCACCCCCGCTGGTGCCGCCTCCGCACCCCCCGAGGGAGAAGAGGGCGAGGGAGAGTGCGGTAAGTGAGAGGGAATAGCGAGACTGAATTGTTCTCTTGGGGGGGTTAAATATTTTCATGAGGGATAGTATCTAAATTATAACACGAGGGTATTATAACACTTTATATTGGAATATGAAATGCGATAATAAATATAAGATGCCGGATGTGGGTCTTGTTTAATTTTTATGCAATGTTATTGAGGTGTGAGTCGAAGGAAGTGCCGAGGAGGAAGTCTTCGTAGGGTTCAGGGAGTGCGTCGAAGGATGGAGTGACGATGGTGGCGGCATCGTCGACTTCGACGGTGAGGGAAGAGGAGTAGGGAGTGCCTTTATTGTAGGCGGTGACTTGGAGAGTGACGGTTCCGATGGGGAGAGGTTTGGCAAGCGAGATGGAAGTGGAGGTTTCTCCTAAGGAGATATAGCCGTGGCCGATTTCGAGGATTTGGTCTTTGATATGGATGGCGACGGTGCTGTCGCTGAGTCCTGTAATTTTGAGGGTGATGGGATTTTGAGGGGATCCTTTAGGAATGATAGGTTTTGCGTCTCTGAGCAGTGTATCGTTGATAGCGGAGATGAAGAATGTGGGTTTTTTTATGGTGATGATATCGATTTCTGTGTGTACATTTTGTTCGAGGAAAGATTCATAGTTTTTGACTTTTAGTGATTTTTTGTCGAAGGAGACACGAAACCGCCCGCCTTTAGAGACGTCTTCGAAGAGTTGTATTTTTAGGATATTATTCTGGACGGAAGCGAAGGTTGAGAGGAGGAGTGTTCCGCTTCCTAATTTTGAGTTGAGGTTATTTCCTGTATAGACTTTTATGCCTTGTGAATTTTCTATGGAGATATTGTGGTTGAAAGAGACGGAAAGAGATCGGAGGGTGAGATCGACAACGAGAGCACCATTTTCTGGGTCTTTTTTGAGTTGGAGAGGTTCTAGGAAATCGTCGCTAGAGATGGTGAAGGCATTTGTTGTTTCTTGGATGTTGGTATTTCCTGCGTTATCTGAGACGGCTCCTGCATTGAAGATGAAGTGATAGTTTCCTATTCTGCTGATGGCTTCTGTGAGGGAGACGAAGACAAGACTTCCTTCGGCATGGATATTTCTGATGGGGAGGAAGGGCGCGTCTCCTGATGAGATTTTTTTTTGTATAAAGATTTTGCTTGTATCGATGGAATTGATATTTTCTGAGAAGGTGAGGGTGAAGACTTGGGGACTTTTTTTGTCGAAGACGGGAGCGATACTTTTGTTGAGGGAGGGGGGTGTTGTGTCATCTGGATTTGGGTTTTTGGAGACGGATTGTATATTTTGGATTTCGGTGGAGAGTGTGACGGTATTTTTATTTCCTGCGTTATCTGAGACGGCCCCTGGAGCTAATTTTACGAGATAGACTCCTTTTTTTTGGATAGGATTTTCGAGTGTGAAGGTGACGGTATGATTATTTTTCGTGTGATGGCTTATGGCAAACGAGAGGGAGGTTTCGAACTGGACGAAGGAGACGAGTGATAGGTTGATGGTGTTGACATGTTCGGAAAAGACGACGATGAGTGATTTGTTGTCGGAAGAGATGAGTAGATTTTTTCCGTCGGAAGTGAGTGCGGGAGGTGTATTGTCGACGGTGAAGGTGAAGGCGGGTGAAGAGAGGACACTTTCTCCATATTGATTTTGGAATTTTGCGGTGAGGACGTGGGTTCCATTGCTGAGGGGTATTTCGAGGAAGATGGTTGTAGGTATTTGGGAGTCATTTATTTTTTTGGAAGCGATTTTCACGTTGTTTGTATAGATATTGACGGTATGTCCGGCGCGTCCATTTTTGATTATGATTTGCGGTGTGGAATATTTTGTGAGGGTATCGGACACGCCTCCTAAGAGTGAGAGAGCGGGAATATTGGAGGGAGGAGAAGTTGTTGGAGAGATTTTATCGATTTCTGTGGAGAGGTTTTCGTTTTGATTTCCGCTGAGGTCTTGGAAGGCACCGGTTTTGAGGGAAACGAAATAGAATCCGTTTTGGTCTGCGGGTTGGGAGAGTGTGATGGTGAGTATATTTTTGTTTGATGAGACGGATTGTATTTTGAGGTTTCCGATGATGCCTTGTCTTTGGACGATTATTTTTTCTTGGACGAGGGAGTCTGGGTCGATGTTTTCTGAGAGGGTGACGGTAAAGACTTTGGCGTCAGAGCTGATGGAGAGTGCATTTGTGGGATTGATCAAGGAAGGAGGGGAACTGTCGAGTCTATTGGCGAGATCGGTTTCTGTGAAGAAGAGATTGTTTTGATTATCTGCGAGGTCTTTGAGAGCCCCTTGTTTAAATTGGACGTAGTATTTTTTGTTTGTGTCTGCGGCTTTTGTGAGAACGATGGTGACGGAGTTTTTGGAAGAGGAGACACGTTCTATGGGGAGGGGATTGGTTGTCCCGCTTTGGAGGACGAGGATTTTGCTTTTGACGAGGGAGTCTGGATTGATGCTTTCTGAAAGGGTGACGGTGAATGTTTTGGCATCAGAACTGATGCTGAGAGCGTTTCCTCCTGGGTGCAAAGAGGGAGGTGTTGTATCGGAATTTTGGTCTCCACCGTTGCTGCTGCCGCCACCACCGCCACCGCCTCCGCCGCATCCATTGATGGAGAAAAGAGCAAGGGTGAGAGCGGCAAGTGAGAGGGGGGGATATGGAGAAAGTGCACGGTTTACGTGAGGGTGTTTTGGGTTTTGTTTTTTGGGTTGAGGCGGGGACATTTCGAAGGAGGATTAGAGGGTGTCGTAGTATGAGCTGGGGGATACTCCGAGGAGGGAGTCTTCATAGTTATTTTCGAGAGCGAGTAGGAAGTGTTCGTCGTCGTCAAAGGAGGGCGTGACGATGACGGTGGAAGCATCTACGAGGACATCGAGGGAAGAGAGGTACGCTATGCCTTTATGATTTGCGATGATTTGGAGTGTGACATTTCCGGTGGGAAGGGCTTTTGCGAGGGAGATGGAGGTAGAAGTTTTGTCTGAAGCGATATATCCGGACCCGATGGCGAGAGCTTGATCTTTGATTTTGATGGAGATGGTGCTATCGCTGAGTCCTGTGACTTCGATGGAGATAGCTTTTTCTTTAGAGCCGGTGGGAATGGTCGGTTTTGTATCTTTGAGAGGTGTATCGTTGATGGCGGAGATGAAGAAGGGTTTTGTGGGAGCGATATCGACTTCTGTGTGAACATTTCTTGCAAGGAGAGTAGAGTTTTCGGAACTTTTGATGGAGTTTTTGTCGAAGTCGACCCGAAATTTTGTTCCTTTGGTGATGTTTGAGGAGAGTTGGATTTTGACGGTATTATTTTCGACACTGAGTGAAGTATTGGAGACGAGGGTTCCTGTTCCGATAGTGGCTTTGAGAAGGGAGCCGGTGTAGACTTTGACGCCGGATGGGGCTGCGATGGTGATATTTTGGTTGAAGGAGATGATGAGGGTATTGAGATGGGTATCGACGGTGAGTGCTCCATCTGAGGGGTCGAGTTTGAGTTCGACGGGAGGGAAGAGGTCATCGTTCCTGATGATGACGGCGTTGGTGTTTTGTTGGAGGTTTGTATTTCCGGCGGTATCTGTGACGGCGTCTGCATTGAAGGTGACGTGATAGTGAGCGGTTTTGCTGATGGGAGTGGTGATAGTGATGACGACGGTTTTTCCGGAAGCGACGGCGGTAGCGATAGAAAGGACGTATCGATTGGCGGTGAAGGGAACGCGTCCTTCTGCGGAGATATTGCCGGCGTTGACGGAGGAGATATCTTCAGAGAAGGTGACGGTGAAAGTTTTGAGGTCGCTATGGATGACGAGGTTGGGAGAGGGTGCGAGAGCGGGTCGAATGGTTTCGCCGCCGCCGCCGCCTGCTCCTGTGATGGCATCGGCTTCGGTGGAGAGACTGAGTGTATTTTTGTTTCCTGCATTATCGGTGAGAGCCCCTTGAGCGAATTTCACGAGGTATTCGCCGGTTTGCGCGATGGCGTTGTCAAGAACGACGATGACGGTTTTGCTGTTTGCGGTGACGCTTTGGACGGCAAAGGAGATGGAGGTATCTTTTTTTACGACGGTGATAAGGGATGAATTTACGGAGCTTATGTTTTCTGAGAGGGTGACGGTGAATGTTTTTTTGTCTGCGTTGACGGAAAGGGCGTTGCCTCCTGTGGCTAAAGTGGGGGCTGTGGTATCGAGTGTGAAGGAGAGGGGAGCACTTGTTTGTGTACCTTCGCCTGCTGTATTTTGGAATTTTGCGGTGAGGGTGTAGGTTTTGTCGGTTGTGAGAGCGTCGAGGGTGAGGGTGAGACGTCCCCCTACTTCGAGAACGCCTGATTTGATTTTTGAGCCACTCTCGTAGATATTGACGGTATAG
>CAKMZR010000090.1 GCA_929200455.1 uncultured Alphaproteobacteria bacterium
ATACAACCCTCCAAAAACAAAGCAAAAACCGTAAGACCCAACACACCACCCATGTCCCTCGTTCTATGAACTCTTTCCCGTACCCCCTCTCCAACTTCAATCACGCTCTTCATTTCTCATCCATCTCACCCACCCATATATAAAACACCCCCCCGGCGATCAACGCAAAAAAAATACCAACCCTCAAACATAAATCGCATGTCTGCCTGTGAAAATTACATGTGTGAGAAATATAACAGCAAAAAAAAGAAAAAACAAGAAAATTTTATCACCAAATCATATTTTCAAGACCCCTCAATCCCCTCTGAATCATCGCCATGTCCGACATCAACGTCACAAAACGAAAACCCATCTCTTTCGCCCTCACACTGTACAACGGATCCGACGTGTGAACTCCCGCAAAACAACCATGCACACCTGCCCTCTCTATAATATATTCCATCAACTCAAGAACTTTAGGTTCCGTCCTGTCCATTCCATTCCCGAAACCATGCGTCATCCCCAAGTCCGACGGTCCCACATACACCCCATCCACCCCCTCAACCTCCAAAATCCTATCCAAACACATAACCGCATCCGGAGTCTCTATCATCGGTATCGCCAGAACCTCCCCGTTCGCCCGCTCCACATAGTCATCATTCACCACTCCCGCACGAATAGGACCCAGACTCCGACAACCAAGAGGAGGATAGTACATATGCGACACAAAGCGTTTCACATCCTCCTCACTATTCACCATTGGACATATCACGCCCAACGCACCCGCATCCAAAGCCTTCTGAATCAATGACGGCTCATTCCACGCAACCCGAACCATAGGCACCACACCCCCACCCGTCAATCCCGACAAACCCCTCACCATCTCCTCGTAACCCGTCAATCCGTGCTGCATGTCTATCGTCACACTCTCAAAACACGAAGACCTTCCAAACAATTCCGACGTCAACACCGTCACATTCGACATCCACCCATTCCTCAATGTACACCCTCCCTCCAACTTCTCCCTAAATAAACTCTTTCCCCTCATCTCAATCCTCCTTCTACGCCCCCTAACCGCCTACTTCCCCGCAAACAATAATCAATAACCGTAATCTGCGTCAGACACAAAACCAAGACCTATCAAATCCTCATCATCAAAAGATTTTGAACTTACTGTCACCGTAGACGTCGTCTTCGGACCTGCAAAAGCATTTCCAGCCTTATCCATCACACCCTTCACTTCCACGCTGTAAACTCCATTCGCAGGCGTCTCAGGATTATTAAAATCATTCCCAACACGAATCAATACATTCATCTCAACCGACTCATCCAGCTTCAATACGTAATCCGTCACAACCTGACCATCCTTACGCAACACCACATTCGCTTTCGTCACACTCGCAGAATTCATCTTTTCGCTAAAATGTACCGCAAATCCTTTATGACTACTATGATACGTCAAAGACTGAATACCAGCTGCATCATCATCTCCGTCCACCAAAGTAGGAGCCGTCGTGTCAATCGGCAAAATATCCGAAAGTGTAACTCCACTGTAAAAATTACCCGTACCATCCTTAATCACTCCACCCTTGACCCTCACACTGTAAAGACCATCCGCCGGCAAACTGCTCGGAACCAAACGTATGTTCACTCCATCTTCTTCAATCGTATAATCCAAAGATACAATTTGCTTCTTATCGTCCAATAATTGAAACTGTGTCTTGTCAGTCTTGTTGCTCACATACACCTTCTCATCAAAAACAAGAATAAAAGCTCCTCCACTCTCCGTCCTCTCCACCGTAAAATCCTGCAAAATAGGCGGAGTCTTGTCCACGTCCTCGGACAAAGCACCAAGCGGATTGTGAAGAAGTCCACCATCCTCCAATGAACCCGCCTCAATCTCCAATTTCAACGGGGCTCCTTGAGACGTCACAACTTGATACGTCGCTTGAACCAACGTAATCACCAACTCTCCTCCCGTCACCGTCGCTGACTTCACAATATTCTGATCTTGCGTGCTCCCATCCCATACCCTTATCTTTCCCGCCAAGGCCTCATCATCCTCAAGAGACAACGCACGCTGAACCGCCTCTGAAAACTTCACCGTGATCTCGTCTTGCGTCCTATTCACCATCAACGACACATACGCTGGTGGCGTCGTGTCTATCGCCTCGTCAACCGCTCCAAGACCATTCAATGCCGTCGCCGTATCCGTCAAAGCATCTCCACCAATCTCAAGCTTCAACGTCTCTTTGCTCACAACAGCTCGACTCAACGTCAAGACCAAATCTCCCCCCGTCACCGTCGCAGATGACACCAAATTTTGACCCACCGTCGTTCCGTCCCACACCCGCACCTTCGTCAACAAAGACGCATCATCAACTCCGCTCGCACGCTGAATAACTTCAGAAAACTTCACCGTCAGCTCGTCCCGATCACTATCAAGAGCAAGACTCCCAAGCACAGGCGAAACATTATCAACTCCCGTACTCACACTCTGACCGTCCAATAACAATACAGCCCCACCTTGCGACTCCCCACGTAAAGCATCTCCCGCTACATCCACAGACACCGACAAACGCTCGCCCAACTGAGAAGACAACTCCACCAGCAACTTACGACCCGCAATCTTCACACCACTAAGAGTAAGGGCCCGACCTCCAGAATCTTCCACCGTCACCTTCGTCTTCAAATCCAAACCAGCCAACGCCTTCTTCAAAGCAAGAGAATATGTCAATTCCAACGTCTTCCTGTCACCAAGAAACTTCGCACTCTCAAAAACAGGGACACTCGCCTTCACCTCATTCGTCGACACCCCAGAAACAAGCAAATTGCCCTTACTATCCTTCAAATATCCCTCCTTCACAACCTCTACCTTGTAAGTCGCTCCCACTTCAGAATCCGATTTTCCTAACGACAATAGCAAAAAACCACCACTCGAATTGTAACTCTTATATGCCCCACTCGACACATCCTCAAACACATCCGAACCTACAGACTTCTTCTTCACCTTAATATAGTCAGACAAAACCAACTTCTCCACACCCACAAAATCCATATATTCACTCAAAAAGATTTTCAACTCAACATAACCAGATCTCGAAAGATCAAGGGCCAAAGACTGAACCCCAGGCGTATCCTCATCGCCGTCCGATAACGTCGGTTTCTCAACATCTACCCGAAATTTATGCACATTCTCCGTACGCGTCTTCGGCAATCCACTCCCAGACTTATCCTTCACAACCCCCGACCCTATCTCCACATAATAATTCTTGTCCGAAGAAAACCAATCCGTAAGAACGCCACTAAATGTCAAAATAACCTTGTTGCCCTCCACAGAAACCGTGTAACCGCTTGTCGAGACTTGAACAGCATCATCATCATTAGAAAAAATCTTAAAGTTACTCGATACCTTCGCAGATTCCTCCAAAAATACATTTTCACTAAATACAATCTCTAATTTCTTTAAATCATAAGAAAATACTAAAGCTCGATCCCCAACCAAAGAAGGCGGCGTCGTGTCTAGCACCTCAGACACCGCCTCAAGACCATTCGGAGTCCCCGCCGTATCCGTCAATGCACCACTTTCAATCTCAAGCCTTAACTCCTCTCCGTCCACCACATCACGACTAAGCGTCAATACCAATCTTCCCCCTATCGTCGTCACCGTCGCATCCGTCACCAAATTTTGACCCGACGTCTTGCCGTCCCATAACCTAATCTTTGCCGCTAATGCCTTGTCGTCCGCAACTCCAGCCGCTCGCAAAATCGCCTCAGAAAAAGTCACCGTGATCTCATCTCGATCGTCATCAAATGTTATCCGCTCAAATGTAGGAGCCGTCGTGTCCGCAGCCACCGTCACACTCTCGCCCTTCAAAGACGAAACCCAACCTCCTTCCGCCAATCCCTGCAGAATATTACTCGCCACATCCAACCTCACAGACGTACCCTCGCTCAGTTGTAACGCCAACTCCACCAACAACTTACGACCCTCAATCTTCACACTCTCAAGGGCAAATTGCTGACCACTCGTCGTTCCCACCGTAACCTTACCCTTCAAATCAACATTCTCAAATATCTTCTTCAAAGCAAGAGAATATGTCAGCTCAAAAGTCTTCCTGTCCCCAAGAAGAACAACACTCTCAAAAGCAGGCGAACGAACCGCCTTAACTCCTTCCGTCAACCCCGCCTCAAGATCATTACCCGCAACATCCTTCACATAACCTCCCTTCACTATTTCTAACTTGTAAACCGAACCCAACTCAGAATCCCCACTCTCCAATAGCAAATTCCACGTCGTGTAGCCCAAGGACGCATCATAGTCAAAACCATCAAAGGTCACTCCCGATACATCACTAAACGTCTCAGAACCCACCGCCTTCCTCTGCACCTTAACATAATCAGAAAGAGTCAAAGCCTGAACAAAAGATACAGCTTCGCTCAAAAGAACCTTCAATACATACTTGCTGCCCGATGTATCAAGAAATAAAGACTGAACTCCCGCCGTGTCCCCATCTCCGTCCACAAACTTAGGCGGCGTGTTGTCCACAGAGAAACTTGATGCCGTCGTCGTCTCTTCCAAACCATTCCCCGAACTGTCCTTCACAACACCACCCGCTATCGTCACATAATACTCTCCGTCTGCAGGAAAGGCCGTCTTTAAAGAACCAGAAAAAGTTAAAATCACCTTCTTACCCAACACAGAAACACTATAACTGGACGTCGACACCTGCCCATCATCTTCACGCGCATAAATCCTAAAGTTACTCGATATCTTAGCAGCGTCCAACACAAACACATTCTCAGAAAACGAAATCTCTAATGTCTTGCCCACATGACTAAACAATAAAGGACGACCCGCTATCAAACTCGGTGCCGTCGCATCAACCTCATCTTGCTCCGTCGTAGCTCCAGCAAAAGCATGACCCAACACATCTTCCAACGCACCCGACAAAATCTCTACCGTGTAGTTCCCCGACGTAATCGTGTCCGTGACCGTAATCACCAACTTGCCTCCCACCACCGTCGCAGAAGCAATCTTTGCCCGACCCGCAGATGTCGTGCCATCAATGCTCAAACCTCCGTTCGTCCCCGCTATCTTCACCTTCGTCTTCAAATCCACTCCGCTTATACCCCGAATGTCCTCATTAAGCGTGATCGTAAAGGTCTTCGCCGCCGCGTCTATCGACAAGGCATCAGACGCTAATGACGGGGCCGTCCGGTCTATCGTAAAGGTAAACTCAGACGATTCCGCACTCTCGTTGTTCGCCCAATCATGCACCTTGCCCACAACCGTATAGGTGCCGTCCGTGTCAAAACGAGAATCCGTTACCGTCACCACATCCCCATTAATGTTCGCTCCCAACAAACTCAAATCACCATTCGAAGCCTTCAAGTACAATTTCCTTCTCGTGTCCACATCTGACGCCAAACCACTAAAGACAAAGAGTAACTCCGTACTCTTCGTGTACTTTATTCCCCCAGAATCCGTCACAACCACCGCACTGTCAAATCCTACCATCGGGGCAGGTACCGTCGTGTCCAACGTAAAAGTCACCACAGCACTCGCATCACCCTCGTTCCCCGCCGCATCCACTTCTTTTGCAACAATGTTATATACACCGTCCGATCCCAAAGATGAAGACACCGTCACCTGAACAGATGTTCCGCTTGCTACAGCCGTACCTATCACCGTATCACTTCCACGAAGGTACAAATTCACACGCGAACCCGACTCCAATCCTATAACAGTAAATGTCGGCGTGTCGCTGTTTGTGTATGTCGTACCGCTTACAGTCGTAGCACCGCTCAAAGTCGCAAGCGGGGCATCCGGGGGCGTCGTATCAAGAGTAAAGGTCAAAGGCGTTCCCGCTAAACTCGTACCCGCCTTCTCACCCGCCGCTATCGTCACCTTCGCCGTCAAACTATGAAGACTGTCACCACTCAAGGCCGTACTCAGAGTCAAGGTCACCTTGCCACCCGACGCCAAAGGAGCATTCAAAGTCACCGTCCCAAGGGAGCTGCTTCCATCAAAAAACTCTACACTGTCTCCACTTGCCAAAGACTCAGACACAGCCACCTTCAAAATCTTCAGCTTCTTCTTATTCGTCAAGCCTGAGACCGGCGTTGTCGGGGCATCCTCATCGTACAATTCTACTTGCTGAGGAGGACGAGGTCCCGTCATATCCACAACATCTTGCTCCGTCGTATCTCCAGCAAAAGCATTACCCGCCAAATCTTCCAAAGCACCTGACAGAATCTCTACCGTGTAGTTGCCATCCGTAATCGTATCCGTAACCGTAATCACCAACTTGCCTCCCACCACTGTCGCCGAGGTAATCTTTGCCCGACCCGCAGACGTCGTGCCGTCAACCGTCAAACCCGTTCCCCCTATCTTCACCTTCGTCTTCAAATCCACTCCGCTTATACCCCGAATGTCCTCATTAAGCGTGATCGTAAAAGTCTTCGCCACCGTGTCTATCGCCAAGGCATCAGACGCCAACGATGGGGCCGTCGCATCCACCACATCTTGCTCCGTCGTAGCTCCAGCAAAATCATTTCCCGCCAAATCCTCCAACGCTCCTGACAGAATCTCTACCGTGTAGTTGCCCTCCGTAATCGTACCCGTCACCGTAATCACCAACTTGCCCCCGACTACCGTCGCCGAGGCAATCTTCGCCTGACCCGCAGACGTCGTGCCGTCAACCGTCAAACCCGTTCCCCCTATCTTCACCTT
>CAKMZR010000091.1 GCA_929200455.1 uncultured Alphaproteobacteria bacterium
CTACCATACTGCCCAATACTGCCTCCAGTGGCTAGTTCCATCCTTCGTCTCTCCTACTGACATACCATCTATTAACCTAGAAACTCAAAGTCCCGCTACTACCCTGTAGTTAAAACACACAAACACTCGCAAACCTTACTTTCACGTTAAGAATGCGAGTCTCCATTAAGAATGCAAATTGTGTTCCAATGGTCTCCAGTTATACTAAACTCCTCTTCAAATCCATGCAAGAGGATTAACTACCTGCATTACATACAAGAAAACAGATATTGTGACAAGAAAAAAAAGAAATCTTGAGACAAGGAATATTTTGGGCGAGAATTTTTCCTTTTTTTATGGAGTTTGAGGAAGTTCCGGGCTGAGGACACCGCCTATGCGGATGGGTTGTATGGAGATGGCTTTTGCTGATTGTGGGTCTGTTTGTACGATGACGCCGCACAGGGTGGCGACGTTTGAGGCGGTTTCAAGTCTTGGTTTTGGGATGATGGCTCTTTGTCTTTGTATGGAGATGGAGGGGTCGAATCCGATGACGGAATGGTAGTCGCCACACATTCCGACATCTGTGATGTAGGCGGTTCCGCCTGGCATGACGCGGTGGTCTGCGGTGGGAACGTGTGTGTGGGTGCCGACAAGGAGAGAAGCACGTCCGTCGACGAAATGCCCGAGGGCATTTTTTTCTGCGGTGAATTCTGCGTGGACATCGACAACGATGGCGTCGAAGTTTTGTTTGTTGAGGTTTTGGGGGAGTTCTTCATCGAGGGTATCGAAGGGACTTTTTGTGCCGGGCATCATGGCGATCATGCCGGCGACTTGCAAGACGAGGATTTGTTCTCCATTTTTTCCTTTTGCGACTCCGATTCCTGTACCTGGTTGGTGTTCTGGGTAGTTGTGGGGTCGTATGAGGGGAGCGTTTTCGTGGAAGAGGTTGATGATGTCGGGGCTATCCCAAGTGTGATTTCCGAGGGTGATGAAGTCGATTCCGGTCTGGATGAGTTGATGGAAATGTTTTTGTGAGAGTCCGAATCCGTGTGTGGCGTTTTCGCCGTTTGCGATGACGCAGTCGATGCTGTACCGCCTACGAATTTGGGGGAGTTCTTGGGCGATACAATTTCGCCCGCTTTTGCCGACGACATCGCCGAGAAAGAGAATACGCATGATGGAGAGCAGAATGGGGTTTGAGAAAAGTCGAGAGGAGTCTATCATGTTGGTTGTGACAATCCCTAGGAAAAAAGGAGACAAGGTATGGATAAGAGGCGGAAGCGAACGTTGTACCGTTCGTGTCACCGAGGGATAAAGGAGATGGATCTGGTTCTTGGAGGTTATGGTCGTGCATGTATTTCTGATATGAGCGAGGAGGAGTTGTTGGAATTTGAGGCGTTATTGGAGATGAATGATCAGGAGTTATTGAAGATGTTTATGACGGGAGAGGGTATGCCCTTGTCTCTTTTGCGTGTTCGGGAGTATTGGGAGGGTTGCGGGGAAGGATAAGATTGTTTATAAGGGAGTAGGGTTGTCGGATGGAGGGTGAGAGATGGTGTTGGGGAGGGATAGGAGAGATGTGGCTATGGGCGCGTTGAGTATCTGGCATTGGTTGATAGTATTGGTTGTGGTGGTGATTTTGTTTGGAGGGGGTGGAAAGTTGTCGCAGTTGATGGGAGATGTGGGCAAGGGATTGAAGAGTTTTAAGCGGAATGTGAAGGATGAGGATAAGGAGGGAGAGGAGCGTCTGACGGATACGGCATCTGGTAGGAAATCGGAAGATCTTTAGTCTTTGTTGTGGGTTTGGAGATTGAGTGGAGGGTGAGGTGGGTGTCGAGAGAGGTCGAGAGATGTTGGATATTGGCTGGACGGAGCTAGGGGTTGTAGTGGTTATACTTTTGTTGTTTGTGGGGCCTTCTGATTTGCCGAAGGTGGTGAAGGGTTTTCGCGAGATGATGTCGCATGTGCGGAGGGTGAGGTCTGAGTTTCAGGGACATTTGGACGAGATGGTGAGGGAGTCGGATGTGAAGGATATGTTGTTGTCGGAGGGTCGAGAGGTTGAAGAGGTGGTGAAGGGAGGTGTGGATTCGCTGAAGGAGAAGTGGGAGGGTGAGGTGGAAGACTTGCAGAGTGGAGTGGAGGGTTCGTCGGGCGGAGTGAAGGACATAGCACAAGAGATAAAGGCGGGCTGGGAGGATGCGATGAGTTCTGTACCGGAGGGTCGATCGGGGGAGGAGGTGAAGAAGGAAGGAGGGGAAGATGGAAGGCAAGATGGAAGAAAGTGAAGGAGAGGGAGGACATGCCCCGCTTCTTGATCATCTGAAGGAATTGCGTACGCGTTTGTTGTGGGTGGTGGTGTCAGGAGTATTGATATTTTTTGTAAGTTTTTGGTTTGCGAGTTATATATTTGACATATTGGTGTGGCCGTTGAAGGACATATGGGGGGATGAGTCAGGTCGTCGTTTGATATACACGGCTCTTCACGAGAAATTTTTCACGGAGGTGAAGTTATCATTTTTTGTGTCATTGCTTTTGGTGTTGCCGATGGGACTTTTTCAGTTATGGAAGTTTGTAGCTCCTGGTTTGTACCGCAATGAGAAGCGTGCATTTTTTCCTTTTTTGGCGGCGACGCCGATATTATTTTGCGTGGGTGTTTTGTTTGTCTATTTTTCTGTACTTCCTGTTGCGTGGAAGTTTTTTCTTGGTTTTGAGCAGGCGGCGACGGATGAGAGTTTGGCGATAGCACTGGAGCCGAAGGTGGGAGAATATTTGTCGTTGGTGATGCAGTTGATGTTTGCGTTTGGTTTAAGTTTTGAGTTGCCTGTGGGGTTGGTATTGTTGGTGACGGCGGGTATAGTGAGTGTAGATTCTTTGAAGAGGAAGAGGCGTTATGCGGTGGTATTGTCATTTGTGGTTGCGGCGATATTGACGCCGCCTGATCCTTTGAGTCAGGTGGGATTGGCGTTGCCTTTGATATTTTTGTATGAGCTTTCGATATGGGTGGGAAGGTTGGTGGAGAAGTCACGAGAGCGGAGGCGTTTTGCGCGCGAGGAAGAGAGAAGAGATGCATGATGTGAAGCGAATAAGGGAAGAGGGTGTTAGGTTTGATGAGGCCTTGCGTTATCGAGGTGTTGAGGAGGGGGTGAGTGCACGTGTAATAGCCCTTGATGACGAGCGTTTGCGTTTATTGAAGGAGCGTGAGTTGTTGTTGGAGGAGCGGAATCGCCTTTCGAAGGAGATGGGTATTTTGGCGCGAGAAGGAGGTGATTCTGGAGAGGAATTGCGTCTTCGTGTTCAAGAGATTAAGGCACGTCTTGAGGTTTTGTCTGAGGGTATGAAGGATGCATCGGATCGTTTGGAAGCTTTGTTGTTGACGTTGCCGAATGTGGCGTATTCTGACGTGCCGGACGGAGATGATGAGTCTTCGAATGAGGAGGAGGATCGGGAGGGAGCGGTTGCAGAGGACCAAGATTTGGGATTGCAGCATTTTGAGGTGGCTTCGGCGTTGGGTGCCGGTCTTATGGATTTTGAGTCGGGTTCGTTGTTGTCGGGAGCGCGATTTGTGGTTTTGAAGGGAGTTTTGGCAAAGCTTGAGCGTGCACTTTCTCAGATGATGATGGATCTTCATACGGAAATTCATGGTTACACGGAGATGTCCGTACCTTTTTTGGTGCTGCCCGAAGTGATGGAGGGAACGGGTCAGCTTCCGAAGTTTGCGGATGATCTTTTTCGGACGAACAGTCCTGGAGGTCACTATTTGATTCCGACGGCGGAAGTTCCGTTGACGAACATGGTGAGGTCTCAAGTTTTGTCGAGAAGTGAGTTGCCCTTGAGGATGGTGTCTTATACGCAGTGTTTTCGTAAGGAAGCGGGTTCAGCGGGTAAGGATACGCGAGGGATGTTGCGACAGCATCAGTTTGGCAAGGTGGAGTTGGTGAGTGTGACCTGTCCTGAAGATTCTGAGTCGGAGCACGAGCGGATGACGGAGTGTGCGAAGGAGGTTTTGCGTCGTTTGGAGTTGCCTTTTCGTTCTGTGAAGTTGTCGAAGGGGGACATGGGATTTTCTGCGAAGCGAACGATAGACTTGGAGGTCTGGATGCCGGGTCAAGGTGTTTACCGGGAGATATCGAGTTGTTCTACGTGTGGAGATTTTCAGGCACGACGTATGGGAGGTCGTGTGAAGAGGGAGGGGGGCAAGGGAACGGAGTATGTGCATACGTTGAATGGTTCAGGGGTTGCGGTTGGACGGGCGATGATAGCGATTTTGGAGAATGGTTATTGTGGAGATGGTTCTGTGAAGTTGCCGGAGGCGTTGCATGGTTACATGGGAGGCATGAAGGCGATAGAGTTGGAGGGTTAGTTATTTGTCGGGTATGGCGATTGAGGAATTGCACCGTAAGATGATGTCTGAGGTGTATGAGGGCGGTGTGAGGGACACGCGTGTTTTGGGGGCGATGAATGGATTGGAGCGACACCGTTTTGTGCCGTCTCGCGTGCGTCACTTGTCGTATGAGAACAGTGCATTAGAAATTGACGAGGGTCAGAGTATCAGTCAGCCGTTGATGGTGGGTTTGATGACGCAAGAGCTTGAAGTGGAGGATGAGAATCTGGTATTTGAGGTGGGAACGGGTTCAGGTTATCAGGCGGCGATATTGTCGAAGCTGTGCCGTAGGGTTTACACGGTGGAGCGTCATAAGGATTTGTATACTGATGCGGATAAGTTATTTTTGGAGTTGGGATTGAGCAATATAGTGACTTTGTACGGAGACGGTATGGAGGGGAGTTGGCACGGGGGTCCGGAAGTTTTTGATAGGATTATGGTGACAGCGTCTGCACAAGATGAGATTCCGCCGAAGTTGTTGTCGTGTTTGAAGGAGGGTGGATTGATGGTGATTCCTGTGGGTGAGGAGGGTGAGGTACAGTCATTATTGAAGGTGAGGAAGGGTAAGGATGGATTGGACGTGGAGACTTTGGCGGATGTGAGGTTTGTGCCTTTATTGAGTGGAAAGGGATGATGATGAGACCTATAGTTTTTCGAGTTTTTTTGATTTTGGGATTATTTTTGTTTTTGTGGTCGTGTGGTCCTGGTGAGGACGTGGATCTTGAGGTGACATTGTATGAGGATCGGGTGAAGGGTACGGGTGGTGGTGGACTGGATAAGAAGGGTTACCACGAGGTGGTATCGGGAGACACGCTGTATGGTTTGTCGAGGAGGTATAAGGTTCCGGTTCGTCTTTTGATACGTGCGAATACATTGCAAGCACCTTATACGATTAAGGTTGGAGACAAGTTGAAGGTACCGAGCAAGCCTGTGTATGAGGTGAAGAGTGGTGATACGATACATGGTATTGCGCGTCGTTTTGGTTTGTCGACGAGGGATGTGGTTGTTTTTAATGATATAGAGCCGCCGTATGTGATAAGGGTGGGACAGAAGTTGGATTTGCCGTCTGAGGTTTTTGAGGGTGTTTCTGGGAAGGGGGCGGAGGGTTCTCGGGAGTTGCAAGTGACGACGAAGAGTGTGAGTGAGGGAGCTGTGGGATTGGTTCAGGCGTCGCCGTTGACGGGTTCAGGTTTTGTGTGGCCTGTGAGGGGAACGTTGGTGAAGAAGTTTGGGAGGCAGAAGAAGGGTGTCTTTAATTCTGGAGTGAATGTTCGTGTTCCGAAGGGTACGCCGGTTGTGGCGAGTGAGAATGGGGTTGTGGTGTATTCGAGTGGGGGGTTGAGGTCATTGGGCAATATGGTTTTGGTGAAACATAGAGGAGGGTATGTGTCAGCGTATGGTCACTTGGGGGAGTCCAAAGTGAAGAAGGGCGATAAGGTATTGAAGGGTTCTGTGATAGGTTTTGTGGGTACGAGCGGACATGTGGAGAAGCCGCAGTTGCATTTTCAGTTGCGTTACGGGAAGAAGGCAGTGGATCCGCTCAAGCACCTGAAGGCTTGAGTATGGGAAGCGAGAGAGGTTTGGGATTGTATGTGCATTGGCCTTTTTGTGAGGTGAAGTGTCCGTACTGTGATTTTAACAGCCATGTGAGGGAGGGAGTGGATGACGAGAGGTGGAGGTTGGGATTGCGAGGGGAGATGGGTTATTTAGCGGATTATGTGGGGGGACATTATTTGGATACGATTTATTTTGGAGGAGGGACTCCGTCGACCATGCCTTGGCGAACGGTGGAGTTTTTGATAGAAGAGGCGAAGGGTTTGTGGGAAAGTGGAAGTGACTTGGAGGTGACGCTGGAAGCGAATCCCGGGACGTTTGATGAGTCTCGATTTGAGGGTTATGCACGTGCGGGGGTGACGAGGCTTTCGTTGGGTTTGCAGTCGTTGAGGGATGATAAGCTGAAGTTTTTGGGACGGATTCATGATGTTGAATCTGCGAGGCGGGCCTTGAAGCGGAGTTCGGAATTATTTTCTCGTGTGTCGTTTGATATGATTTACGGTGTTCCGGACGAGGGATTGGACGCTTGGAGGGAAGAGTTGAGGGAGGCTTTAGATTTTGGAGAGGGGTGTGGGGTGGGACATATGTCTTTGTATCAGTTGACGATAGAGCGTGGCACGGCTTTTTACACGTGGGATCGCATGGGGAAGTGGAAGATGCCTGGTTCGGATTCTCAGGCTGATTTTTTTGATGTGACCT
>CAKMZR010000092.1 GCA_929200455.1 uncultured Alphaproteobacteria bacterium
GTGTGGGTTGAGGGGTTATGGTGTGGGTTGAGGGGTTATGGTGTGGGTTGAGGGGTTATGGTGTGGGTTGAGGGGGTTGTAGTGTTGAGAGAAGTTTTGGAAGGCATCGAGGCAGGGTTTGTAGAGGTTATAGACGGCTTGGAGGACGTCGTCTTTGGTTTTTCCTTTTTTTCGCCATTCGTGAAGAGCGGTATCGCCATTTCTTTTTGACAGCTTGCGTCCTTTTTCATTTTTTATCAAGCCATGATGCAAGTAGAGGGGAGGTTGAAAGTTGAGAAGGATTTGTAGGATTCTGTGGATGTAGGTGGAGTGGAGGAGGTCTTCGCCTCGTACGATGAGGGGTATGCGTTGTTCGGCGTCGTCGACGACGCTTGCGAGGTGGTAACTGATTTGGAGGGTGTGTTGGTTTTCTTGTCGTGCGATGACGATATCGTTTCCTTTTTGGATTTGGATTGAGGGATGTCCTTTTATGATGTCGTGGAAGGAGACGGTTTGGGGGTGTGCAGAGAGGAAGGCGCGGGAGTCGAGTCGCCAAGAGAAGGGTTGATTTTGAGCAATTTTTTTTTGGATTGAGGGATGTGACAAGTGTCGGCAAGTTCCTGGGTAGAACGGCAGGTGGTTTTGAGGTGTTTTTTCTGTTGATTTGAGGAGGTTTTGGGTGACGTGTTTTCGTGAGCAAAAGCAGGGGAAGACGTACTTTTTTTGGATGAGTTGGTTGAGGTGTTGTTGGTAGAGGTGTGTGCGATTGCTTTGGGTGATGATGGGTTTTTTGATGTGGCATTCTAGCCATTTGAGGTCTTCGAGTAGGGCGTCTACGAAGTGATTTTTGGCTCTTGAGGTATCGATATCTTCGATTCTGAGGATGAAACCTTGTCCGATGGCGTTGCAAAGGAGGGCGGAGAGTCCGTGTCCGAGATGGAGGAATCCTGATGGTGTGGGTGCAAACCGTGTGGTGAGGTCAGAGGGTTTGAGAAGGGTAACCATAGCAATTTGAGGGTGAGGGCTGGATTTGGTTTGTGTGGTCTTTTATGGGGAGGTGGTTTTGAATCGTGTTGGAGGCAGGAGAGCAGGAGAGAGGAGGAGTTGGAAGGAAGGTGTGGGAGAAGAGGGGGTTTAGGAATTGGAAAGCGGTATTTCTGGTTCTGTTTCCGGTTCTTGAGGAGAGGTGTCAGAGAGCATGGCTTCGGATATGATGCCGGCTTCTTTCATGATGTGGTTTCTGAGGGCTTCAGATTTTTCGGGGTTGTTACGCATAAATTCGATGGCGGAATCGCGTCCTTGTCCGATGCGTTCTTTGCCGTAAGAGAACCAAGATCCGCTTTTTTCGACCATATTGGCGGCAACACCGAGATCGACGAGTTCCCCGAAAAAGGAGATTCCGCTTCCATAAAGGATGTCGAAGTTGACGACTCGGAAGGGTGGTGCGACTTTATTTTTTACGACTTTGACTTTGGTTTGGTTTCCGACGATGTCTTCTTTTTTCTTGATGGAACCGATACGTCGGATGTCGAGTCGCACGCTTGCGTAGAATTTGAGGGCGTTTCCTCCGGTGGTGGTTTCCGGGCTCCCAAACATGACGCCGATTTTCATACGGATTTGGTTGATGAAGATGACCATGCAGTTAGTGCGTTTGATATTTCCGGCGAGTTTTCGCAGAGCTTGGCTCATGAGTCGGGCTTGAGTGCCTACGTGGGTGTCGCCCATTTCGCCTTCGAGTTCGGATCGGGGTACGAGGGCGGCAACGGAATCGACAACGAGGACATCGAGGGCTCCTGATCGGACGAGGGTGTCTGTAATTTCAAGAGCCTGTTCGCCTGTATCCGGCTGTGAGATGAAGAGGTCGTCGATATTGACGCCGAGTTTTTTTGCATAGCTGGGTTCGAGAGCATGTTCTGCATCGATGAAGGCACACGACCCTCCATTTTTTTGTGCTTCTGCGATGACGTGGAGGGCGAGGGTTGTTTTTCCTGAGCTTTCGGGTCCGTAGATTTCGATGATGCGTCCTTTTGGGAGTCCGCCGACGCCAAGGGCGATGTCGAGACCGAGAGAGCCTGTAGAGACGACGTCAATATCAAGGGCTTCTCTTTGCCCAAGTCGCATGACAGAGCCTTTTCCAAACTGACGTTCTATCTGAGAGAGAGCGGCTTCAAGTGCTTTTTCTTTGTCATTGCTCATGAGGGGTTCCCTTTTGGTTTGGTGTGGGTTGTTGGGTTTGTATTCATGTGTTTTCTCCGTCCTTGTCTTTTTGTGAAGTTTCCCACTCCTTTTTTTGGCCTTTTTTTGTCCCGTTTTTTCCTGCCCTTTTTTCCTTATCTAAGTTTGCAAATCCGATTCCTCACTGTACCAAAAAAAATGCATTAAAAACAGAAGAGGTTTAGGAAGAAAGAAGGGAGTCTCGAGCTTGATTGATCATGGTTGCCAGATAGTTGGATCCTCCCTTGTCAGGATGAAGTTGAGAAATGAGTCGCTTATGGGCTTTGAGGATCATATCACGAGAAGCATTACCTTCTGAAAGCCCCAAGATGTCGAGAGCCTGTTTTCTTTCCATTTTGTTTTTTGTTTCTGAAGAATGGGTCTCATGATGAGTCTTGTGTTCGGAGAAGGAGTCATGAGGATGAAGGGGAGAAGCCCGACAAAAGGCAACAAGCAGGTCTTGAGCCTTTGGGTCATGGTCTTCGAGGTATTGGTAGAGAGAGAGGACGTGTTCATGAGAAAGAGAAGATAATTTTTGATTTTTCGTGGGGTGTGGAAAAGGCGGGGAAGGGAGGTCTTTATTGAGGAAACCGTCGATGGAAAGTTCTTGATTGATTTTTTTTGTTTCGAGGGTGATGGTTTCGGAAGAGAGTCGGGAGACGGCATGTTCTTGCCATTGTTGGAAGAGTCTTCGTAGATACAGAGCACGTCCGATCCAAGGGAAGAGAGCGGAGGCTGTGATCCATATCCAAGACCATTTTCCTGAAACGATGAGGAAGAGGGTTCCGAAGACGGCGAAGATGGCAAGAGCGAAGATGAGTCCGAGGAGGAGTTTTTTCGGGGGCGTGCGAAGGACGATGACGAAGAGGATATAGAGAATGACGAGAGCGAGAAGGATCCATAAGAGTCCTATCATGAAGAGATGCTCATGTTGTGAATTTTTTTGGCGGCTTCTTTGACGGTTTCGTTGAGGGTGGGATGGGCGTGATTGGTACGTGCGAGGTCTTCACTTGATCCGCGGTATGCCATGACGGCGGTGACTTCATGGATGAGGTTTCCGGCTTGGGGTCCGATGATGTGAGCCCCAAGGATAGTGTCGGTGTCGGCACATGCGAGTATTTTGACGAATCCGTCAGTTTCATTCATAGCCATAGCCCGTCCATTGGCGGCGAAGGAGGCTTTTCCTGCTTTGTAGGCTATTTTTTGTTCTTTGAGTTGTTCTTCTGTGTTTCCGACGGATGCGACTTCTGGCTCTGTATAGATGATGCTGGGAATGGAGAGGTAGTCGACATGTCCTTTTTGTCCTGCGAGGGATTCGACGAGGGCGATGGCCTCTTCTTCTGCTTTGTGTGCGAGCATGGCCCCCCCGATGCAATCGCCAATGGCGTAGATTCCATGACATGAGGTTTGGAAATGGTCATCGACGGGAATGAATCCGTGGGCGTCGGTGGTGATGCCGACATTTTTGGTGTCGAGATTTTCTGTAGCAGGGCGTCTTCCGATGGCGATGAGGAGTTTGTCGGCGGTGAAGGAGGAAGATTTGGAGTCATCGTCTGCGTTAACGGCTTCGATGATGACAGATTTTTTTTGGATTTTGGCTTGGGTGACTTTTGTGCGGAAGTGGAAGGAGAATCCTTGTTTTGTGAGGGATTTATGGAATGCTTTTGTGAGTTCTTTGTCCATACCTGGTGTGAGGGTGTTGAGGTATTCGATGACGGAGACTTTGGCACCGAGTCGTCTATAGACAGAACCGATTTCGAGTCCGATGACGCCGCCTCCGACGACGACGAGGTGTTCGGGTACTTCTTGGAAGTCGAGGGCTCCTGTGGAAGAGACGATCATGGATTCATCGATGGAGATTCCTGGCAGGGGAGAGGGAGAGGAACCCGTGGCGATGATGATGGCTTTTTTTGCTTGGATTTCTGAAGTTTTTCCGTCTGGGTGTTTGAGGGAGACGGTATTTTTGTCTTTGAGGGAGGCTTGAGCGTGAAATCCTTTGATTCCTTGTTGGGAGAAGAGGAAAGCGATACCTTTTTGAAGTTTTTGGACGATAGAATTTTTTCTATCTCTGATGTCTTTGAAGTTGAAGGATGCTTTGGCTTTGATACCGTGTATTTCTGATTCTTCTTGGATGCGGTGGTAGAAGGCGGAGCTTTCGAGGAGGGCTTTTGAAGGTATGCACCCGACGTTGAGGCAAGTGCCGCCGAAAGAGGGTCTTGAGTCGCAACATGCGACGGAAAAGCCGAGTTGGGCTGCACGGATGGCGGCGACGTATCCTGCGGGTCCGGCTCCGATGATGATGAGGTCGTAATGTTCTGTAGCGTTCATAATCCGTGGCTTTTAGAGGAGGGTTTGTGGTATGGATAGTCTCACGGTGTTGTTGTATTTGTCAAGGTGGTTAAGCGAGAGGGCGTGTTTATGGTTATGAAGGAAAAGAAGAGGACCTATCGGATGTCTTTGCATGGAGTGAAGGTGGCGGCGCGTTTGGGATTGCGTGATCATGAGCAAAAGACGCCGCAACCGCTTGAGATGGATGTGGACTTGGAGGTGCGGTGTCCGTTGGTGTTTGAGGAGGAGCATATTTCGCGTGAGGTTCCGAGTTACAGTGACATTCGGAGTCTTCTTATAGAGGCAGTGACGACTTCGCACACGCCTCTTCTTGAGACGTTGGCTTTGAGGCTTGTGGATCTGTGTCTACAAGAGCCTGGTGTGGAGAGGGTTTGTCTGAAGCTTTCGAAGCCTATGGCCTTGAAGGGCGGGGTTGCGTCTGTGACTTTTGAGGGTGAGAAGGAGGGTGCGTGAGGGTATTTTGGGGAGACGTGAGGGTATTTGAGGGAGGCGTCGAGTCTGCGACTCTTGAGTCTGTGACTCTTGGGTCTGTGACTCTTGGGTCTGTGACTCTTGGGTCTGTGACTCTTGAGTCCGCGACTCTTTAGAGGGCTGCGTCCAAATGATTTGCGATGGCTTTGAGGAATTCTTCGGTGGTGAGCCAAGTTTGGTTTTCGTCGATGAGGAGGGCGAGGTCTTTTGTCATGGCCCCTGACTCAACGGCACTGATGCATGCTTTTTCGATTTTGGTGGCGAAATTGACGACCTCTGGCGTGTTGTCTTTTTGGCCTCTGTAGGTGAGGGCGCGACTCCAAGCGAAGAGGGAAGCGATGGGATTTGTGGAGGTGGCGAAACCTTTTTGGTGTTGTCGGAAGTGCCTGGTGACGGTTCCGTGTGCGGCTTCGGTTTCTATGGCGGACCCGTCGGCATTCATGAGGACGGAGGTCATGAGTCCGAGAGATCCGAATCCTTGGGCGACCATATCGGACTGGACATCGCCGTCATAATTTTTGGCGGCCCATAGGAATCCGCCTTCTCCTCGCAGGGCGTAGGCGACGAGGTCGTCGATGAGTCGGTGTTGGTATGTGATGTTGAGTTTTTCGAACTGTGTTTTGAAGGATTGGTTGTAGACGTCTTCGAAGACATCTTTGAAGAGTCCGTCATGTGTTTTGAGGATGGTATTTTTTGTGGAGAGGAAGACGGGTACTTTTTGGGAAAGTCCGTAGAGGAAGCAGGCTTGAGCGAAGTCTTGAATACTTGATTTCACGGTATAGAATCCGACGAGAGCGGCTTGGTCGTCTGGATGGGCGTGGGTATCGGGGTTGAAGTGGAAGACATCTTTTTCTTGGATATCGGAGCCATCGTCGGGAGTGAATCGTAGGGAGAGGGTTCCTTTTGTGTGGATGGGCATTTCTTTGGCTTGATAGATATCGCCGAAGGCGTGTCTGGCGATGATGATGGGCAAGGACCAATGGGGGACGAGGCGGGGTACGTTTTGGCAGATGATGGGTTCACGAAAGACGGTACCGTTTAGGATGTGTCGAATGGTGGCGTTTGGGGATCGCCAAGCTTTTTTGAGTCCGTATTCTTGGACTCGTGTTTCGTCTGCGGTGATGGTGGCACATTTTACGCCGACTCCATGTTTGAGGATGGCTTTTCCGGCTTCTTTGGTGACTTCGTCATCTGTGTTGTCGCGATTTTGGATGGAGAGGTCGTAGGTTTCAAGATGGACATCGCATCGGGGTAGGATGATTTGGTCAAGAATTTGCGACCAAATGACGCGGGTCATTTCGTCGCCTTCGATATTGACAAGGGGTGTTTTGACGAGGATTTTGGGCATGATGTGTCCTGAGGGTTTTGGTGTTTTGAGGGAAGAAAGGGTTTGGAATAAAAGGGGTGGAATAAAAAATACACCTTGACATTCCAAGGTGGTCAGTGTTTTTTTTTGTTTATGCGGTCGTGTCTTTGCGGCTAGGGGTGGGGTAAAGAAGCTGGGGTGGGAAGAAATGGGTGTGGGGGAAGAAGCTGGGGTGGGTTGAAGAAGCTGGGGTGGGTTAAAGAAGCGGGTGTG
>CAKMZR010000093.1 GCA_929200455.1 uncultured Alphaproteobacteria bacterium
CAAAACTGGAGCCGAAATCAAGAAACCCTAAATCCTCTTCTCACACCCTCAACCTCCCACAAACCCAAAGGCAAAACATACGCTCTTGTCACACCCCAATCTTCAGAACAAATCCAACATATCGTCACATTCTGTGCAGAACACAAAATACCCATCACAACCCAAGGCGGCAATACAGGAAGATGCGAAGGCGCCCTTGCCCAACATCCACACGGAATCCTCCTTTCCACCTCCAAACTCAACAATATATGCCATATCGATACAACAGGACAGACCGCCCTTGTCGAAGCCGGCGTCGTTCTCGACACCCTCAACCAAAAACTCAACGACCACAACCTCTTCTTCCCCATCAAACTCGGAGCCTCGGGATCCTGCCAAATCGGCGGCAATATCGCCACAAACGCCGGCGGCCTTCACGCCCTCAAATATGGATCCACGCGCGCTCTAACCCTCGGAATCGAAGCCGTCATGGCCAATGGCGAACTCTATTCCCATCTCTCCCCCCTCAGAAAAGACAACCGCGGCTACGCCATCAACCAACTCCTCATCGGAAGCGAAGGAACCCTCGGAATCATCACAAAAGCAAACCTAAAATTAGCCTCAAAACCCCTAGAAACCCACACCTATCTCCTAGCCTCGTCTCTCGTCTCATCCCTTCTCACCCTCTTCAACACCCTCATACAAAACCTAGAACCACACATATGTGCAGCTGAAATCATAAGCTTCAACGCCATAGAACAAGCCAAAGAAGCCTATCCTCATCTCTCCTTTCCCCTACCTCCATCCCCCTGGTATCTCCTCTTAGAAGCCAGCAGCAACACCCCCAATCCTTCCCTTGCCGAAACCATGCAAAAAATCCTCATGGACGCCTTAGAACACCAACTCATCTCCGACGTCATTAAAGCCCAAAATAAAGAACAGCAATCCCGTCTTTGGCAGTGGCGCGAATACATCGTCAGTGCTCCTGCTTTCTTCAAAAACAAGAGACACTTCTTCCGATCCGATATCGCCGTACCTATACATCTCCTTCCTCAACTCTTCAAAAAAGTTGAAGCAGAACTTCCCCTGCTCAATCCCGCCTACAAAAGCTATCCCTACGGACACATGGGAGACGGAAACATTCATTACAACATCTACACCCCGCAAAACTTGACAACACAGGACTTTCTATCGCAGAATAAACAAGTATCCTCCTTTTTCCGAGACCTCGTTCTCTCTCTTGGCGGCACCTTTAGTGCAGAACATGGTATCGGATCTCTCAAGATGGAGGATCTGCGTTTAAGTGTAGACCCATGCCATTGGAACCTTCTCAAAACCATCAAAAAGGCTTTTGACCCTTTCAATATCATGAACCCTCATACCATCATTCCAGAAACTTATATAAACCCAAATCCTTCCAGAGAAACCTTTGCGAGCGACCAAAAACCAAACCCAACACAACCCTAAAGACTCAAAATCATGACAGAAAATCACCACACACGCACCATGCTCATCCATGACTTCTTCGAACGAAGCCAGTTTGAAGAAATGTCAGAACCTATCTATATGACCTCCGGCTATACCTACAAAAATGCAGAAGAAGCAGAAGCAGCTTTCAAAGGAGAAACAGAACGATACGTCTATGCTCGCTACGGAAATCCCACCAACAGTATCCTAGAAAAACGATTGGCAGAACTCGAAGGTGGGGAAGCCTGTTTCGTCACCTCATCAGGCATGGCCGCCGTCTTCTCTTCCCTCGCTTGCTGCCTAAAAGCAGGATCTCGTGTCGTCTCATCACGGGCTCTTTTCGGCTCTTGTGACTACATCATCCAACACCTCCTTCCCAG
Organism: uncultured Alphaproteobacteria bacterium; assembly: GCA_929200455.1. Lineage (GTDB taxonomy): Bacteria > Pseudomonadota > Alphaproteobacteria > CAKMZR01 > CAKMZR01 > CAKMZR01. The sequence continues at coordinate 1,827 of CAKMZR010000093.1, forward strand.
ATTCGGCGTCGAAACCCTCATGGTCGAAGGCACCCAACTTCACGAATGGGAAAAAGCTCTCTCCAAACCTACAGATGTCGTCTTCTTGGAATCTCCATCCAACCCCACCTTGGACATCATCGATATCCCCGCCGTGTGCACACTTGCCCATCAAGCCGGAGCAAGAGTTATCGTAGACAACGTCTTTGCCAATCCTCTCGTACAAAAACCCCTAAAACTTGGTGCCGATATTGTCACATACTCCACCACAAAACACATGGACGGACAAGGAAAAACCCTAGGCGGAGCCATCATCGGATCCCAAAAATATATAAAAGAACTCCTCACGCCCTTCGTCCGAAATACAGGACCCTGCATGAGCCCCTTCGTCGCTTGGATCCTCATCAAAAGTATAGAAACCCTGCCTCTGAGAAACGACGTCATGTGCCAAAATGCCCTCGCAATCGCCAACCTCCTCGAAGCACATCCTCTCATCAAAAAAGTTCTCTACCCCGGGCTTAAATCACACCCGCAACACGCCTTAGCCCTCGCCCAAATGGAAACAGGAGGCAATATCCTCTCCTTCTATATCAAAGGCGGAAAAGAAAAAGCTTTCGCCCTCATGAACGCCCTCAAAACCTTCACCATTTCCAATAATCATGGCGACTCCAAATCCATCATTACCCATCCCGCCACCACAACCCATCAACGTCTTAGCACAGAAGAACGGGCCGCCGTGGGCATTGATGACAGTCTCGTGCGTATCGCTTGTGGCCTCGAACATCAAAACGACCTTGTCCGCGATCTAGAAAAAAGCCTCGACCTTCTTTAAACCCAACGTCCCTTACCCATCCTCCCTTTATTTCCCTCCTAAAAACCTTTATTGTATATCATACCTATTCCCTTTCCCCTACCACCAGCTTTACTATGATAAACCTGTCTGAACCTTTTGATGTCATCGTTGTCGGGGGTGGACATGCCGGGTGCGAAGCCGCCGCCGTCGCCGCACGCATGGGAGCCCATACCGCCCTCATCACAAAAACTATCGACACCATAGGCGTCATGTCGTGCAACCCCGCCATAGGCGGCATCGGAAAAGGACATATCGTCTGCGAAATCGACGCCTTCGACGGACTCATGCCCCAAGCTATCGACCGTGCCGGAATCATGTTCTCCGTACTCAATCGAAAAAAAGGCCCCGCCGTACAAGGACCACGCGCTCAAGCAGACCGAACCCTCTACAAACAAGCCGTCCTCGAACTCCTCAAAGAATACCCAAACCTCTCCATCATCGAAGGCATCGTCGACGACTGCATCGAACAGACCTCCCACGCAAAAAATGATACAGCCTCCATTAAAGGCGTCATCCTCGAAGACGGACGACACTGCCACGCAAAAACCGTCGTCATCACCACCGGTACCTTCCTTAGAGGCATGATCTTTCGCGGTGAAGAACGCTACCCCGCAGGAAGAATAGGCGAAAAAGCCGTCACAACCCTCGCAAAACGTCTGGAATCATGGGCTCTACCCCTAGGACGACTCAAAACAGGAACACCTCCACGCCTTGACGGACGTACCATAAACTGGAAAGAATGTGGCGTCCAAAAAGGCGACGAACCCCCAAAACCCTTCTCCAAACACACCTCCCACATCTCAAGAACACAAATCACATGCGGGCTTACCGCCACCAACACAAACACCCACAAACTTATCCTACAAAACCTTCACCTCTCCGCAGGACACTCAGGCGTCATCAAAGGCACGCCCCCGCGCTATTGTCCCTCCATCGAAGACAAAGTCCAACGGTTTGCAGACAAAGATCACCACCAAATCTTTCTCGAACCCGAAGGCTATAACACCATAAGCGTCTATCCCAACGGCCTTGCCAATGCCCTGCCTCTCTCCTTCCAAGAACAGATGATCCAAACCCTCAAAGGCCTCGAAAAAACCAAAATTATCGAAGCCGGCTACGCCATCGAATATGATTACGTCGACCCAAGAGCCCTCTTCCCCAGTCTCGCCCTACGAAACAAAAAAGGACTCTTCCTCGCTGGACAAATCAACGGCACCACAGGCTACGAAGAAGCCGCAGGACAAGGACTCATTGCCGGCATCAACGCCGTACTCTATGCACGCCAAATGCCCTCCTTCTCCCTCTCACGCACAGAAAGCTATATCGGCGTCATGATAGACGACCTCATAAGTACAGGCGTAAGCGAACCCTATCGCGTGCTCACAGCAAGAGCAGAATACAGATTGCTCCTTCGTGCCGACAACGCCGACACCCGACTCTCACCCCTTGCCGAACGCTTAGGGTGTCTTGGCAAAAAAAGACAAAATCTATGGCACAAAAGACAAAAACACCTCCGTGAAGCCCAGTCATGGATGACCTCCTTCTCCCTCTCTCCCCAAGAATGGCAAAAAAGAGGCTTCCACATAAAAAAAGATGGCATCCGACGATCTCCCGATGCCATGTTCGTCCAAGATGACATGACTTTCGAACGTCTCGCCCAAGCCTTTCCCGAACACGCATCCCGCATCATGGCGTGGCCTCAAGATGTGCAAGAGACTCTTGCCATCGACTGCCGATACAAAAGTTATATCTTGAGACAACAAAAAGACGTTCAAGCCTACAAACAAGAAGAAGGAAGACTTCTCCCCCCTTCTTTGGATTATGCCTCCCTAAAAGGACTCTCCCACGAAGCCTCAGAAAAACTCGCAAAAGCAAGACCCCACAACCTTGCCGCCGCACGTGACCTCGAAGGTGTCACCCCTTCCGCCGTTCTTATCCTGCTTCGTCACTTACAAAAAACCGAAAAGGACGCCCTTTCTTGACAACAAAAAATACACAATACATAGGAATCTGTGGCTGGAAAAATAGTGGAAAAACCACACTTATCAATCAACTCATCCCCCTCTTTCTTGCCAAAGGAAAAACTGTCGGTGTCATCAAACACACCCATCACTCCGTCTCCCTCGACAAACCTCAGACCGACTCCTACCTCTACCGCGAACACGGAGCCTCAACCTCCCTTCTCGTCACCGACAAAGGATGGGCTATGGCTCATACCGCCTCCAAAACTCCGTCTCTTGAACAGATGATCGCACTCATGAAGGAACAGATCATCCTCATAGAAGGCTTCAAACAAGAACCGCATCCCAAAATCGAAGTCTATGCAGACAACCAAGACCGCGAAATAGGAGCTTTGTCTTGGCCTTCCGTCGTCGCTGTCACTTCAGAAAACCGTCCTTCCCTTTTGCCGCCTCATATCCCTTGGTATGAAAGACAGAACCTTAACAATCTTGTCGCCCTTATTGAAGAGAAAGCCTTCAAAATAAACTCATGAGTCAGCTTAGCAATCCTCTTCTTTCCGGTTTGTTGCCTTTCGAAAAGGCTCTTGAAGAACTTGTTTCTCGAGCCCAAATCTCTGAACACACCGTAAGCCTTCCTCTGCACAAAACGTTAGGACATGTTGTGGCTCGGGATGTCGTGGCTTTGCGGGATGTGCCTCCTTTCCGCAATGCCGCCGTAGATGGCTATGGCTTCTCTTACAAAAATGTCATATCCCAAGAAGGCAACAAAAGACGTTTTCTTGTCTCTCATACCCTTCTTGCCGGAGACAAAATTCCCCTCCATGATCCCGACAAAGCTCTTGCCATTATGACAGGAGCTTCACTGCCTCCCACCGTGGATATGATGGTCATGAAGGAAGACGTCGAAAGAGAGGGCGATGAGGTCATCCTTCCCGAAAAGGGTTTGGAAAAGGGCATGAATGTGCGCGACAGGGGAGAAGACATCAAAAAAAATGAAACCCTTCTCAAAAAAGGGGATGTCATAGCCCCTCCTGATGTGGCTTTGTTGGCCTCACAGGGATATACGGACATTGAGATCGTAAGGCCTCTTCGTGTAGGTCTTCTCTCAACAGGAGGCGAAGTGACAGAATCTGAGCAAGACGATTCTTCTGCTGTCTTTGATGCCAACCGTCCTATGTTGTCGGTGGCTTTGTCTTTTCTTGGTTTTCATATTGTCGACGGAGGCATTGTGTCTGATCATAGAGAGACTCTTGAACATGCTCTTTTGTCTTTGGCAAAAGAATGCGATGTCGTCATCACAACGGGGGGTATGTCTGTGGGCCTGTCTGATCATATTGCTTCTCTTATTGCGGATCATGGTCAAATATTTTTTCATGGTGTCGCCATGAAGCCTGGTCGTCCTGTAGGATTTGGCAAAATATTTTCCTCATACATTTGTGGTCTTCCCGGCAATCCTGTAGCCGCCTATACGTGTTTCTTGACTCTTATTGTGCCTTTTCTTCGTGTTCTTCGTGGTATGTCTTTGTCTCTTAATGTTTCACGTGAAACATTAATCGCCGACTTCGATTATAAAAAACGAAAAGGTATGAGAGAATTTGTCCGAGTCGCCGTCCATAGAGACAAAAAAGGACAACTCATAGGAAAAAAATATGGACGATCAGGAGCCGCCATGATTTCTTCCTTGTCACAAGCTTCAGGTTTTGCCATGATT
>CAKMZR010000094.1 GCA_929200455.1 uncultured Alphaproteobacteria bacterium
ATCCGACTCCTATCCCTCACAACACCTCCCTCTATCGGCACATTAAAATCACAACGCACCAACACCCTTCCACCCCCTACCCTCTCACCCCCAAAAACCAAGCCCTCCAAACTACGAATACCCTTCTCTGCCCTCAACGCGACCATCGGGAATACGCCTGATCCGTGAAAATATTCACATTAAAAAACATACCCGAGCTCGGCTCTCTCTTCAAATCAGCCAAACTCGTCTTCAACTTCGTATACCACAAAATTCCTACCTTAAAACACGGAATCACATAGTTCACTCCAAAATCATAATAGTAATAGTCCTTCCCCGAGACATCCCTTTCTATCTCTCCCTCTATCTCAATCTCTTCCGTAATCCAACTCTTCACCTTGCCCTCCACTATGCTCAGACTAAACTCATCATCCACTCCCCTCACATGCGTGTAACCAAAATTAAATCTAGGACCACTGTCCATGTACAAACGCAAACCCAACTGCTCTTTCACACTCTGATTCTTTTCAACGTCGCGAATCATATCGTAGGTCAGAATCCTGTTCTGATTCAATAACAATTGACCGCCTCCAAAAACCATGTTCCCGTCTAACGAACGCTCCGGCGTCCCCTCAGGATACTCGTCTCCCAATACATGCGTGCTCATTCCACCATAAAAAGAAAAACTTTCCGCCCTCTTTCCTCCACGAACCAAAAACTCTCCTCCCGCCACCGCCCGCAAACCTCGAGAATCCATCCCCTCTATAGACGGAGAACGCGACGCCTTCTCAAAAATACTACGGTGCGGAAGATACCACTCCTCACGCTCTCCCCTACGACCCTCTCCCAGTATATTGCTCCCATACGTCAAACCACCAAAAGGCGTAACCTGCCACGTCTCGTCCAATAAACCCGAACGAATCCACGGCCACCTCACAATCGCTCGCGTCCGAAACTCTAGCCATGTCGCTCGCCAATCCTCTACCTCATTAAACTTCGCACGCGACCAACCATGCGACGAACGAAAAGATATACTGTCGTACACAGAACCTCCCTCTTCCCGCAAAAATCCATGCAAACCCACACCAGAACTCAACTCCATTCCCCACGGCAACAACTTCCTTTCCTCTCGCTCTATACCCACATTCACTCCCTGCCAACCCGATGTCGTGCGTCCCCCATTCGAAACCTCCACAGGCTCCACTTTCTCCCAGTTCTCTCGCTCATACGACTCTCCCACAGAAAACAATCTTAACGACTCCAACCATCTCACACCCTCCCCTCCAGAACGTGTACGACTCCACCTTCCTCCCCAAAACTTATCGTACAATGGCGTGTCCCCATACAAATTGTCCGCAAATCCCAACGATAACTCTCCGTACGACTTAGAATCAAAAAACTCTACACGCGACTCCCCATATGATGGCGAACGCCTCGATACGCCCCTCCTGTGTATACGCGAATAATCAAAACCAAACTCCGTATCAGAAACCACATCCCATTCACTGCGTAAACGCCATCGCTTATCCAAATCATACTCGTGATAACCACGGGAACCCCAACGCCCTATCTCCCTTTCCGATATATCCCGAAGTGCTCCCGTTCGCGGCTTCAAGAGATTATCCATCCTCACCCTCCAACTCCTACCCAGCTGCTCGTAATGCACGCCCAATAAGGAATGTCCCGCCCCCAAATAAGGCGTCAAAACCACATTCACATCCTCTCCCAAATCTATGAAAAACGGAAATCCCATAAAGAAACCCTGTGCTCCCACTCCCCCTGTGAAAAATAAAAATCCTCCCTGACGCTCAACTTCCGGACTCAACAACTGCAACTCAGGGAAAAACAATAACGGCAAACCCACCGTAAATATCTCCATCGAGATGTTCTTCAAAATAATATAACGACCCTCGTCACTCTGCAATATCTGTCCCACCTTCAACTGCCAAATGGGCTTGGGCGGAAATGTACCTCCCTCCTTACGCTCCTCCAAGGTGCACACAGGACAAAACGTATAAACTCCACGCTGAATCTTTGCCTCCTTATCGTCAATGTCAATCTCCGCTGACGCCGCCGCAAACTTATGATATTCCCAAAACAATCCATAGACCGCTTCCGTCACCGCCCGGTTGTTCCCAAAATCAAGATTCACCTCCTCAGACGTAAAATGTCCATATCCCGCAACTTCAAACGTCACATTGCCCCGCAGCCGCATCTTGCGAGTCTCCAAATCATACTCCATAGAACGCGACAATAACTTCACCCCTTGACCCTCCACGCGAACATTTCCCTTCGCTTCCACCACACTCTTCTTCATGTCCATACGCACATCGTCCGCTCGAAAAAAAAGACTCCGCTCAAGCTCCAAAAGCTCCTCTCCCTTTTCCACCAAGTCCTCTTCAGGCAAAAGCTGTGACCACGCAAAAAATGGAGAACTCAGGCACAAAAATACCAAAAAATAAGCACCCAAAAATCTCAACATCCGCTATCCTTAAAAAGTATTATCTCGGCACCAATATCATCATCAACTGTTTGCCCTCCATAGACGGTGCGTGCTCAACACGCGTCTTGTCCGCAAACTGTTCCCTCACCCGTTCCAATAACGCAAATCCTAACTCCTGATGGGCCAACTCTCGACCCCGAAAACGTAAACTCACCTTCACACGGTGACCATCTGCCAAAAAACGTCCTATGTTCCGAGTCTTAATATCATAATCATGTGACTCTATATTCGGACGAAGCTTTATCTCCTTCGTCTCCACCACCTTCTGACGACGACGCTGTTCTTGGCGACGCTTCTGCCTCATGTAACGAAACTTACTGTAACCTATTATCTTGCATACAGGCGGGACCGCCTCCGGCGAGACCTCCACCAAATCAAGACCCGCCTCTTCCGCCAATAATAGTGCCTCCCTCAACGAAATCTTCCCTCGATTCTCCCCCTCGTCATCTATCAACCGCACCTCTCGGGCTTCTATATCTTCGTTTATCCGATACTCATCCGGATCCGCTCGTGAATCATTTTCCTCTTGCTTACTCACTCATCCTCCTTCTCTCTTTCTCATCATCATCATATGTCACAGCAAAAATCTTCACCACCAACTCTCCCCCAAACAAAGACACAGCGTAACGCTCTCAAATACCCACACCCTCAATTCTATACCCACCCCCAATTCTACACAACTTACCGAAAAAAAAAACCTTCCTCATCACTTTTCTTCCATACAGTCCAACCTTTTCTCTTGTCGACCGCACATAAAAAATTAAAAACTCAAAATAATCACACAAAAAATAGCAAAAAAACCCTATAATCAATCCTTACTTTCATCACCAAAAATACACACAGTCCGAAAAAACAAACGCGAAATCTCTTGACACCACAACCTCTTGACACCCCAGCACTTATGAACCTCAAGCCCAAAATACAAACGCCCCTCGTCGCCGCAAGCATACTCGCTGCAGATCATAGCAACCTCGCCTCAGAAACACTTCTCGCACACCAAGCAGGGGCAGATTGGCTTCATATCGACGTCATGGATGGACATTTCGTACCCTCCATCTCCTTCGGACCCTCCATCGTCAAAGCCGTCAGACCCCACTTCCCCTCCACGCTTGATGTCCACCTCATGATCTCAAATCCAGAAAAACATATCAAAAGCTTCGCAGAAGCCGGTGCCGACATCATCACCGTTCACCTCGAAGAAAATCCTCACATCTACAGAACCCTGCAATTCATAAAATCCCTCGGTGTACAATGTGGACTCGCCATCAACCCCGGAACACACATCCACGCCGTCGAACCCCTACTCCCCCTCCTCGACCTCGTCCTCGTTATGACCGTCAACCCAGGCTTCGGCGGTCAAAAATTTCTCCATGACCAATGCTCCAAAATCTCTACCCTCCGATCCTGGATCGACAACGCCTCCTCAAAAACCCTCATCTCCGTCGATGGCGGAATCTCTCCTCTCACCGCTCATCTCGCCTTCAATGCCGGTGCACATGTCCTCGTCGCAGGAACCGCTTTCTTCAATGGAGAACCCAACCAGTACGCCCAAAACCTCCTCAAAATTCGTCACGCAGATCCACAGTAACCCCACCCCTCACATCCCATGCCACCCCCCTCCTTACTCTCCATTATCAGCAATTACTGGCAAAATGTAGTCGAAAACAATCATGTCGCCGACGTAAGTGCCAATCTCAATCAAAGACTCTCCTCGCAAGAAGTCCTCTACGCCCTCGCCCCAGGGATACCCGAAGAAGGCACCGTCCTCGTCAGTGCCCTCTCCTCACACCACCAAAAAAATCCACAAAATCAAACCCTCCTCAACAAAGCCCTCCTCCATAAAACCATAAACTCAGATGCCCACATCATCTCCTTCTCTTGGCTCGCTCACATCAAAGCCTACCAAAATCAACAACGACCCTCAGAAAAATCTTCACTACACGCACATCACTCCGCCTGCTCCCTCTTCAAAAAATCCCTGGCACTTTGCCACCAGTCTCGGGAAAGAGAAAACCTCTCCATAAACAGAATCTCTCTCATCATCCTACGAATCCTCAGAATCTGGTCTTGCGGGCATATCCTGAAAAATAAAAAAGGAAAAAATGAATACTTCCAAAAAGCCATCGAATGCTCCCTCCTAGACCTCCGAGCACTTTGCGTCCACATGCACACTCACAGCTCTTCCATCCCCCTCTTCCTCTCCATCGACATCGCCATCCTCCTCTCCATCGCAGAACACCTCATCACGCAACGACAAACCTCTCACGCCCTCCCAGACCCTTGGCTCAACGAACTCAGCATCCAGTTCCTCAAAACCCTCGAAAAATCTCAAAATAAAGAACTCACCTTCTTCCAAATCCCTAAAGAAAATACAAACTCTTCCCTCTGGCTCTCCTCACTCTCCTCAACCCTCAACGAACTCCTACAAGAAGAAAATGGCAAAGCCCTGTTCACCTCCGATCCCGCCATTCACGCTCACATCTTCTCTTGGCTCTACGCCTTCAACTCCATCATCAACTGCTACGCAAACTCACACCACACCATCTCAAATCGACTAAACCAACTCCTACGAATCGTCTCCAGATTCTCTCCTTCTCCCCCAGACAAACCCAACATCCATCCCCAACACACCTTCCTCTCCCTCACTTCATCTCTACACTCATGCTCCTCCCCCTTCCTGCCCATCTCTCCCCACACACTCTCCACCTTCATCGCCCAACAATCCCTAAGACAAGAAACGCCCCTCAACAGCACAGACCCCCTCCAAGAAATGGGATACCAACATATCACCTCACGATCCCTCTCTCTCCATATCCAACACTCCATCTCCCTCCCCACATACCACAAACGATACCCCCTCGATAACCTACACGATACCCACTCCCTGCCCCTCAACTTCTACCTCAATACAGGCGAACGAAACCTCAAAACACCCCTCTTCTCTCAACCCACTCAACCCCACCCCACTCTCCCCTTCCTCCAAAACTCTGGAATCGGTTTCAGTCTCAATAATAAACCCCAAAATCATTTCCTCAATGAACAATGCAAAACTCTCTCACCCGAACTCCAAAAAATCTCCATACGAGAATTACACCACATATGCTCTCCCATCATGAACCTTCCCAAAATCCCTTCCTCCTCAAAATATGTCCAACTCTACACCGCCGGATTCTGCCTCGACTCCATCAAACTTTACGTCATTCGACAACTCTTCTTCACCGCATCCCAACCCACCCTCATCGGAATCGATACGCTCCAACCCTTCGGACCCCCCCAAGAACACCAACTCCTCTACCATACCAGCTTCTTCTGCCCACAATCTTGTATCGTCGCACCCAGCCAAAATCGACACATCAACTACATCAAACAAAACCTCGCAAACGCTCAATACCTTTGGACACTCGAAATCCTTCCCTCCCCCTCCCTCAAAAATCCTCAATGGCAAAATGTACACCACGCACAAACCGGAACCTGGATATTCCACCAAAACCATATACCCGCCAATTCCTTACTCCACATCCCTTGGAGCCTCAGCCTACAAAAACACTCAAAGAAAAAAACAAAATATCACGAGGTCTCACAACCAACCTTCTAAAATATCCTCTTTTCTATTGCTTCTTCCTCACTCTTAACCTACCCTCAATCTCATGATTGCGGAAAAATCCGCACGCGCCCAGAGGGGGTGCACCTTCAGAGTCTCGTCCAAACGAAACCCTGATCCCGCTGAGAGGGCTTCTCGCCCAACCCCTTGAACCTGATCCGGATCATACCGGCGTAGGAATTTTGGACCATGAACACACAAAACCTTCCCACCGCACATCCTCCCGCCTCTTCTCACC
>CAKMZR010000095.1 GCA_929200455.1 uncultured Alphaproteobacteria bacterium
TCATTGGCTTTCTGACTATAATCATACGAAGCCACAGGTGTTGTCGTTGGGTCAGTTGACGGATTGTGGTACGAGCTATGGAGCGGAAGAGATTGCGGCGTTATCGACTTACTGTCGCGAGAGGGGATTGTATTTGCACCTTGACGGCACACGTTTTGCGAATGCCCTATCTGGTAGGGGATTGAGTCCTGCGGAACTGACGTGGAAGTGTGGAGTTGATATTATGACTTTGGGTGTGACGAAGAATGGTGGATTGATGTGTGATGCGGTATTGATTTTTTCTGAGGTTTTGCGGGATGAGCCTTGGCGTAGGTTGAAGAGGGCGGGAGGTGTATTTTCTAAGATGAGGTATGTATCGTCTCAGTTGTTGGGTTACGTGGAGGATGGTATGTGGTTGAAGAGGGCGTCACATGCGAATGGACTGGCGTCATGTGTGGGAGAAGCGATGAGCAAGCATGATGGATGCGAGTTATTGTATCCTGTGGAGGGGAATATGATATTTGTGAGTTTGTCTGATGATGTGGTGAAGTCTATGGAGGAGAGGGTGGATTTGCGAGAGATGAGTCTTGCGGATACGAGGATTGGAGGAAGGGAGGGTGTGTATCGTTTTGTGTTGTCGTGGAACACGAGGGACGAGGAGGTGGACACGGTGCTGGGGTGTTTGCGTTGAGAGGGTCTTTGAGTATTTGGTGGGCGAGGGTGGGTGTGACGCGAGCGTCCTTTTTGGGTCAGGTGAGACTAGGCGTGCCTCTTGCGTTGTCATTGATGGCGGAGATGGTGATGTTGGGTACGGACACGTGGGTTGTTTCGAAGTTGGGCGTGGGTTCGTTGGCGAGCATGTCGTTGGCGTTTAACTATGCGGGAATATTGTTTGTGGGAGGTATGGGAGTGATGATGGTGGTGAATCCGCTTGCGTCACGAAAGATGGGGGCTGGCGAAGAGGAGGGAGGTCTTTTTGTGGTATCGAATGGGGTTTGGTTAGGTTTTGGGATAGGATTTTTGTTGTGGTTGATGATATTGCCGTCATCAGCGGTGTTATTACTTTTGGGACAGTCACCGGATTTGGTGATGGATGCGGAGGGATATCTTTATGTGATGGGTCCTGGTATTTCTTTTGCGTTGGCGACGATAAGTTTGCGAGGATTTTACGCTTCGACGGGGAATAGTTTTTACTATGGAGTGATTTTCACGTTGGGCGTGTTGGCGAATGGTGTCTTGGATTTTTTGTTTGTCTTTGGTATTGGGGACTTTGCGGGTTGGGGTTTGTGGGGAGCGGGATTTGCGACATTGGTGATTAATATTCTGATGTTTGTGAGTGTATTGTGTGTGAGTTTGTATCATAAGACATTTCGAGACTTTGGTTTGGGGAGGTATCTTTTGAAATTTCCGAGTCGGGGTGTATTGAAGTTGATATTGTGGACGGGTATTCCTGTGGCGGTGAGTCATGTGGTGGAGGAGACATTTTTTATGGGTTCGACATTTTTGGTGGGACACTTGGGAAGGGATGCTCTGGCGATTCATCAGGTGATGATGGTGATAAGTTTGATGACGATAGGTTTGGTGTGGGGATTTGGAGAAGCGGCACGAGCGGAGATGGGGTGGGCGTATGGGAGACGGGATCGTGATGGATTTGTGCGTTCGATGCTGACATTTTTGATTGTGACGGTGGTGATTGTGGGTATTACTTTTTTTGCGATGAGATTTTTTGTGGATGATCTTGTGGAACAATTTTTTGTTCTGGAGGACTCGGAAGAGGGTATACGGATGAAGTTTCGGGAGATCGTTTTGATGTGGTCGTGGTTTGTACTGCCTGAAGTTCCGATAGGACTTGGAGTTTCTGTGTTGTATGTTTTGGGTTACACGAAGTCGAAGATGGTGATAGATTTGTGTATTTATTGGGTATTGATTATGCCGTTATTGGGCTGGTTAATTTTCGAGCGAGGTTCTGATATTTACTGGGTGTGGTTATGGAGCGGGGTAGCGGTGACGCTTGTGAGTCTATTTACGGTTTTGCGGGCGTACTGGGTTTTAAGGAGTCGGGTGGGGTGGTGACGGGAGATGGATGTTGATGTTCTCTTTTTGCGTGGGAGAAATTTTCGGATAGGGAGAGGGGCAGGTGTTTTCGTTCTTCGAGAGCTTTTTTGATCTCATTGAGGGAATCTTGGAGGGATGAGTTTTGTTTTTTGAGGGCGTTCCCGACGGCGATCCGCCAGCTTCTGGCATTTTTTTGGTTATGGAAGAGATGCATGAGGGGTAGGAAGAGTCCGTGAGGGTGTGTATGGGGCTGTGACGAGATGACGTGTTCAGCGTATTTGAGGTATTGCGAGACGGCGTCTGGTATGTTGATTGTTGAGTGGATTTGAGGGTGGAGTGTTTTGTCGACAAGGGACACGAGGGCGGGTTGATTTTCGAAGGCGCGTCCGATCATGATGCCGTCGACTTTATGAATATAGTTTTGAGCCTGTTGTAGGGAAGAGATTCCGCCATTAATGATGACGGGGAGTTCAGGGTATTCTTGTTTGATTTTGAAGGTGGTTTCGTAATTGAGGGGAGGGATGGTCCAGTTGTCTTTTGGTTTGAATTTGGTGATGGCGATGCGAGAGTGTAGGATGAGTGTGTCGCAAGCGTTGAGTTTGAGTACGGCATCGATGAGTTTTCGCAGGGATTGACCATTGTCATCGACATTGATTCCGAGTCTGCATTTGAGGGAGACTTTTCTGTGTGTGGCATCTTTCATGGCACGGAGGCAAAGGGCGACGGTTTGTGGGTGTTCCATGAGGGCGACACCGAAAAGTCCTGCCCCTGCACGCTTGGAGGGGCAGCCTACATTGAGATTGTATTCGTTGTATGAGGGTTGGCGGTTGGCGATGGAGACGGCTTTATGGAGCTCGCTGGGGTTATTTCCTGCGAGTTGTAGGGCGACAGTATTCTGGACGGGTTCTAGGGCGAAGCAGGGTACGTGAGTATTTTCGATGATGCTTCTTGCGATGGTCATTTCGCTGTAGAGTTGGATGTGTTTGCTGAGGATGGAGAGGAGTTTGAGGTAGTGTGGCGTGGTGACTTTGAGCATGGGAGCGATGCTGATAGATTTTCCGATCCACGGATTGAGTTGTGTCATGAGGAATTTTTGAATCCTCCGAGGGAGACGATTTCTTTGAGCCGTTCGTCTGAGAATTGTTCTTCGAGTGATTGTGCGAGTTTCTGAGCGGCTTCTTCGAGTGAGTTGAGTTCTGAGGTTATGGGATTGCTTTTTTTCCATTCTTTGAGGTAGTCGTCGCTGGAGTGGAGTTTGGCGTTCATGGCGGCTTTGTCGATGGCGATCATGAATCGTTCGCTGAGCATAATTTTTGTGCGTTCGTTTCTTGATTTTCGTGCTTCGACTTGTGAGGGTATATCCCGCCAATAGGTGACGGTAAGTTTGATGGTCATGATGTGTGTTCCTGTTGGATGAAGTGGGCGAGGTCTCCATAGCCTGTGACGTGCATGGCGTAAGAGAGTTTAAGTTTTTTGGCGGCCTCTTGAGCTTTTTTTTCTAGAGAGGGCGTGGGATTTTGTGCGAGATAGACGAGTTGTACATAATGTTTGAAGAAAGTATCTCTGAGTTGGGGATGGGTATCGATTCCGAGTCCTTGAATGATGAGTCGGTCGAAGTGCGAGACGAGATAGTCTGTGAGGTAGAAGGAGCCGATTTCTTGCTGTGAGATGGTGTCGAAAGTATCGTGAGTGGCGAAGAAAGCGTAGCAGTGAGGGCTTTGTATCCACGGGACGTGATATTTTTCGCAGACTTTTGCGATTCTGCCGCCGGTTCCGCAGTCTGCGTAGGCGACAAGAATCTGAGAGTATTTTTTTGATTGAGAGATTTTGTGAAGTTTTTCATCGAGGAGAGGAGGTATTTTGTCCGGATGGTTATGGAGGATAGCGGGCAGGCAAGTGAGGTGGAAAGAGTCGGCATTGGGGAGTTGAGAGATGAGGATTTTGATTTCTTTTGCGAGGGCTCCGCAAGCGACAATGCAAGTTTGATTTTTGGGTGGTTGATGGGATGTTTTCATCATTTTTCCCATAAGTGCGAGCCGTTGTATGGCTAGGCTATGTTTATGGTGCGGAAGGTCTGTTATGGCGGAAAGAGATCATTTCCTTTGAGGTTTCGACGGCCACGGCGGCATCGCGACAGTAGGCATCGGCTTCGATGGCTTGAGCGAATTCTTCGTTGAGGGGAGCACCTCCAACAAGGACAATGACGTCATCTCTAAGTTTTTCTTCTTTGAGGGTTTCGATGACGACCTTCATATAGGGCATGGTGGTGGTAAGGAGAGCGGACATTCCGAGTATGTCGGGTTTATGTTCTTGAATGGCGGAGATGAAGTCTTCTGCGGGTGTATTGATTCCGAGGTCGACAACATCGAATCCGGCCCCTTCCATCATCATGATGACTAGGGATTTTCCAATATCGTGAATGTCGCCCTTTACGGTTCCGATGACCATTTTCCCTGTGGATGGAGCTCCTGTTTCTGCGAGCAGCGGGTGGAGAACGGCCATGGCGGCTTTCATGGCGTTTGCGGCAAGGAGAACTTCGGGAACAAAGAGTATGCCGTCACGAAAATCTTCGCCGACAATTCTCATGCCTTCCATGAGGGCATCGGAGAGGACTTTGGCGGGTTCCCAATTACGTTCGAGAAGGATATTGGTGCCTTCTACGACTTCATCTTCCATGCCGTCATAGAGGTCGTCACCCATTTGGAGGACAAGTTCTTCATCATTGAGTTCAGAGAGGATGATGGGTTCTTCGGCGTTGTTTTCATCGTTATCGCTCATAGTGGTATCTCCCGTTGAGAGTGTTTCTCCCCCGTATGTTCCCTGTAAGCCACAAACTGATATTTTTGTCAAATGATTTTTGTGTGATTGGCTATTCTTCTGAGAGAATTCTGAGGATATTTTGGTGATGAGGGGATCGAGAGATGTCTTCGTAGAGTCTCATCATACGGAATATGGTGTTGTTTGTGACCATGGTTTTGTCGAGGTGTTTAACTTTTTCGGTGAGGGGTACGAGGATGAAAAGTTTTTCGGCGGAGAATGAGGCGATGTGGTGAGCTTGTATAGAGGATTGTTCTGGACTGAGAATGGTGGGGAGAGAGGAATGGAAGCGGTTTTCGGCTTCTTTTTGAGCCTGTTCTTTGGAAATGGGAATGATGAAGGAGAGGTCTTGAAAGTCAGGGTTATTACTTTTTGGTGGTGGAACTGAGAGGTGAGGTTTTGGGTGAGCGGAATGGTGTTCTGAGGGAATTTTGAGAGATTGGGTGAAGATTTCTGATATAGATTTTTCGAGGAGGTGAGGGGGAACATATTTGCTGTAGTAGAGGGCGTAGAGGAGGTTTATGTCTGTGGAGATATAGAAGCGAGCGATGGCGGCACTTGAGTAGAGTGCTTCTACGAAGATATCTTCTTTGAATGCTTTTCCCATGAGGAGTCCGAGTCTTGCTCGGGTGTAAGCGTACATGCTGCTTTGAGTGATGTAAGCGGCTTGTGCGGCGAGGGATTGAGCGATATTCTCGAGGTTTTGCGGAGGCGGATTTTTGGGTTCGAAGAACCATCTTAAGAAAGAAGAGAAGCGGTTCATGGGGGTGTGTTGTTTATTTGCTTGTGGCACGATAGACGCCATCCCATTGTTCTTCGATGGGGTTTTCTTTGTATTCTAGGATTCGCGTTTTCATGATGTTGTAGTAGAAGTCGAAGGCGTGTTCTTCGGCGAAGTCTGGGTCGAAGATTTCGATGGAAGAGGTTGTTTTTTCTATTTTTTGTTGTTTTTCTATTTGGGAATTTTGTGCACAGAGTTCGTAAAGTTTGGAAGAGAGTTCTATGGCTTGCAGAGCGTCTTCCCATTTTTGTTCTCTGTAGAGGGAGAGGAATTGGTTATGTTGGGAGACGAAGTCGAGGAAGTCTTTTCTTGAGGCGAGTTTTTCATTTCCGAAGAGGGTATAGATTCGGACGGCGCGTTCTTTACCTTTGACGGCGATGAGGTCGAGTTCGATGAATGCGAGGTTGTGAGAGATATTGTTGACGGTTTCTTCGCCGACGACGCAAGTGACGCCATAATTTTTGGATTGACCTTCGAGTCTTGAAGCGAGGTTGACGGAGTCTCCGACGACGGAGTAGTCGAATCGCTGGTCTGACCCCATATTTCCGACGACGCAAGGACCGCTATTG
>CAKMZR010000096.1 GCA_929200455.1 uncultured Alphaproteobacteria bacterium
AGCCAAGCGGCGGCATTGCTGGTTCCGCCTCCGAGTCCTGCTCCGATGGGGAGAGATTTTTTGACGTGGAGATGTCCCTTTGGGGTGTAATAATTTTTGAGGAAGAGGTTGCGGATGATGTGGAGAGAGTTTTGTTGAGGGTGGACGCGATGTTCTGGTATTCCGGTGGTCTGCCAAGACGGAGCTTTTTTATAGAAGAGGGTATCGCCAAAGGAGGCGAAGACATTGAGGGATGCGATGGGATGGAGGCCGTGGGGGAGGGGAGCCCCGACGTGAAGGAATAGGTTGACCTTGGCAGGAGCGTGGATCGAGAACATGGGGTGGTCTGAATTGAGGGTCTGGCTGGATGGAGGGACAGGGTGTTGTGGAATTTTATTCTGTGAGTGAATTGGGTTGAGTTTCGGGAGGCAGTCCATTGATGCTTTTGTTGAGGAGTTCGGAAGTGTGGTCTTTGTCTGGAGAGAGTTGGAGAGCGCGTCGCCATTGGTAGAAGGCTTCTTTTTTTCGTCCGATTTTCCAGTAAGAATCGCCGAGGTGGTCATTGACGATGGGGTCGAGAGGTCCGAGTTGGATAGCTTTTTCGAGGTGTTCGACGGCTTTTTTGTATTCTTTGAGTTGGAAGTGTGCCCATCCGACGCTGTCGAGAATGGCGTAGTCGTTTGGGCTGAGGGTGAGGGCTTGTTCGAGCATATTTTTGCCCCGTTTGAGATTGATATTTCTGTCGATCCAGCTGTACCCGAGGTAATTGAGGACTTCGGCTCTATTTGGGTTGAGGTTGAGTGCGAAGATCATGTCTTGTTCTGCAGCGGGCCAACGTCCGAACTGTTCGAATGTCATGCCGCGATAGAAGTAGTAGACCCAGTATTCTTTTTTTGGATTGTGTTTGATGGTGTCGATGATCTGGTTGTATGTGAGTATGGCGTTGGGATAATCTTTTGCCCGACGGTGTATATCGGCGATGGAAAGGAGGAGATTGATATTGTTGGGTTGTGCGCGGAAGAGTTTTTTGAGAAGGGAGATGGTTTCATCGATTTGTCCTTCGTCGTGGAGGAGCAAAGCTTTTTGTTCCATGGCGATGAGGAAGTAGGGAGCGTTTTCTGGAATGGAGTTGATGATTCGGAAAGCGTCTTGATTTCGGTTTGCTTTGACGAGTATTTTTGTTTTTTCGAAGGCGTAGAGGGAGGGAGAGATATGTTCTGCGGAGTATTGAGCGAGGGCGAGAAGGATTATGGATCTCAGGGGGTATCGGTCTCTATTGATGAGGGCTGCGAAGAATAGGGCTTCTGCGAGGTTGTCGCGGGGGTTTGAGAAGATATTGGGAAGGATTTTGTTTTGATTTTTGAGTTGATCTGCGGTGCGTTTGAGGAGGGGGTCGTCGAGGAAGGGTGATTCGTTGATGAGTTTGAGGGCTTCTTTTTGGTTTCCTGCGAGACTTTGGGCGTGAGCCATGAGGAGGGTGAGTCGCGAGGTATTAGAGTTTGAGAGGTTTGTGAGGACGACTTGCCATAATTTTAAGGCTTTGAGGAATTGTCCTTGATGTGCGAAGACGAGTCCTTGTTGGAAGAGTTCGGTCGTGATGATAGAGACTTCTTCGAATCGGGTGATGGAGGTGACATGAAATTTCCGTTGGCTCAGTTGGGAGAGGAAGGATTGATTTTGGGATGTTTTGGGTAGGAGTTGCAGGTTCCAGTAGGAAGAGATTCGGTTGAAGAGGAGTTCTGGGTATGGAGCGAGGAGGTCGCTTTTTCGGAATGCGGGTTGATTTTGGGCAAGGGCGTGTACGGAAAGGGTGAGGGTTGTGAGTTCTGAGGGTGTGGATATGTTTTCGATGGTTTGAGCGATTTTGAGGGCTTGAGGCACTTGGTCGCAAGCGAGGAAGGAGAGTAGGGCTTGTTGGTAGAGGAAGAGGGGCGTTTCGGGTGAAGATTCTGAGGAGAGTATTTGTTTGAAGATGGAGCAAGCGGTGAGGAAGTCTGAATTTTTGAGGGCATAATTTGCGGTGAGGATAGCAGAAGAGAGGCCTGTTTTTTGGGGCTGTGCGTAGAGATTGTTTGAGGCAGCGGTCGTGGTTTTTGAGTTGGGAGAGCAGGCTACGAGTATGAGTACGAGGGCAAGAGCGGCAACTTGAGTGAATTTGGCGGTCATTTACATACTTTCGTAGTTGGGCCCTTCACCTCCTTGAGGGGGAGTCCAAGTAATATTTTGGTGAGGGTCTTTGATTTCGCAGGCTTTGCAGTGGAGGCAATTTTGGGCATTGATTTGGAGTTTGGGATTGTTTTCTGAGAGGTCGATAATTTCGTAGACGCCGGCGGGGCAGAAGAGTTGTTCTGGAGCATCGAAGAGTTTGAGGTTTTGTTGTACGGGGACAGAGTCGTCGGAGAGTTTGAGATGACAAGGTTGGTCTTGTTCGTGATTTGTCCCGGAGAAGGTGAGGTTGGAAAGTCGGTCGAAACTGACAATTCCGTCTGGTTGAGGGTATTTGATGGGTTTAGACTTGTCTTTGTGTAAGAGGGTTTTGTGGTCCGGGGTTTTGTGGGCGAGGGTCCAAGGAGCCCGCCCTCTGAGGATGAACGTATCGAGGGCACTGTATGCGACGGCCCCGAAGAGAGAGAATCGGAAGGAGGGTCTGATATTGCGTGCACGGTAGAGTTCATCCCATAGCCAAGTTTTTTTGAGTCGTGTTTGGAAGTCTGAGAGGGTGGGGATGGGAGCGTGATGATCTTTGTGTGAGATGAGGGCATCGAAGACGGTTTCTGCGGCGATGATTCCGGACATCATGGAGGTGTGTACGCCTTTTATTTTGGGGACATTGAGGAATCCGGCGGCATCGCCGATGAGGAGTCCTCCCGGAAAGGCGAGTTCGGGAATGGACTGGAATCCGCCTTCACTGATGGTGCGAGCCCCGTAGCTGATTCTTCTTCCTCCTTCGAGCATGGGGAGGATGGAGGGGTGGTGTTTGAAACGTTGAAATTCTTTGTAAGGGGAGAGGTGGGGATTTTTGTAGTCGAGGCCGACAACGAATCCGATGGCCATTTTTTGTTGATTGAGGTGGTACAAGAAGGAACCGCCGTAAGTGGTCTGGTTGAGAGGCCACCCAATGGTGTGAATAATTTTGCCGGGGGAGGAGATATTCTTGTCGATTTCCCAGAGTTCTTTGATTCCGAGGCCGTAGGTTTGGTGTTGAGCATTTTTTCTGAGATTGAATTGGCCCATAATTTTTTGGGCGAGAGAACCGCGGCACCCTTCTGCGATGAGGGTTTGTCGTGCGAGTATGGCGATTCCGGGTTGGAAAGATGTCCCTTGGTCGCCGTTTTTTTGTCGTCCCATATCGCCGGTGATGACGCCTTTTATGCCTTGATTTTGAGGGTCTGGTATGATGTCGACGGCGGCGAATCCGGGAAAGATGTCGATTCCCATGCCTTCAGCAATGCCGGCAAGCCAAGCACACACCCGACCAAGGGAGATGATGAAGTTGCCGTGGTTGTTCATTTGAGGGGGCGTGGGGAGTTTGATGTGGTATTTTTTTGTGAGGAACCAGAAGAGGTCTTCTGTAGCGGGGGCATCAAGAGGCGGATTGCGATCTTTCCAATCTGGCAGGAGGATGTCGAGACTTTTGGTTTCGAGGACGGCTCCAGAGAGGGTGTGTCGTCCGACTTCGGGAGCTTTTTCCAAGACGCATATGGAGATGTCTTCGCCTCGTTCTAGGGCACATTGTCGCAGGCGTATGGCAGCAGCGAGGCCTGAGGGTCCGGCCCCGACGATGAGCACATCAAAGGACATGGATTCGTAATGGTCGAGGTTGAAGGGGGCAGGAGAAGAATTGTCAGACATGAGAGAGCAGGGGTTATGAGGGAAGGTTATAGGTTTAAGTCTTCTTGGCACGAGGGGGTGGACGTGATAGAATGAGTTGCGGTTTTGGCATGAACGTAAGACACTGCCACGTGACGCAACCTCGATCGGTAAGATGGAGAGTTCCGATGGGAAACTATAACCAAATTTTCTGTGGAAAACAAATAGAACGGCGTGGAGAAAAAAGATAGAAGAGACGGATAGACGGTATGACAGACGTGGGTTTGGAAAGAGAACGCTATATGAGGGGTGAAGGAGGGGAGGGGATATCTGATCATTTGTTGTGGCGAGAGTGGCTTGAGGCGATGGGTTCGTATGAGGATGTGAGCGAGAGTGCTTACAACTGGGTTTGTCCGCACGAAGAGACTTCACTTCGAGATGCGGTCAAGGGAGATGCGGAGGACGTCGGCCAGACGCAGACGTTGCCGTCTGAGGTTCCTCGAGAGGTTTCGCAAGAGGGTCCTCACGGTGAGGGCGGCTATGACAGTGAGCGTTTGGCCCGTGATGCGGTGCGGTCGTGCAAGACACTTGATGAAGTGTACGAGTCTTTGAAGGGTTTTAGTCCTGGAGTTCTTGAGGAGTTGCAGGAATGTGCGACGCGTTTGGTGTATAGGGATGGACAAGAATCTCCGGAGGTGTTGGTGATAGGAGAAGCCCCGGGTCGCGATGAGGATAGGGAAGGTCTTCCTTTTGTGGGTCGGAGCGGTCAGTTATTGGATAAGGTTTTGGGGTCTGTGGGTTTGTCTCGCACGCGGAATGTTCTGTTGACGAATGTGGTCTATTGGCGTCCACCGGGTAATAGGAATCCGACGAGGAGTGAGGTGATGGCATGTCGTCCTTTTGTGGAAAAGACGATAGAGATAGCACGGCCTCATGTGATTGTATTGACGGGAGCGGTGCCTGCGGGTTCGGTATTGCGGACGCAGGAGGCGGTAGGGAGTTTGCGTGGTAAGTGGCGAAGTTATGGGTGTGAAGTATCTGGTCGAGAGCATGATGTGCTGGTGACTTTTCACCCGTCTTATCTTTTGCGTTCTCCGCGGATGAAGGGTCATGCGTGGCGAGACGTGGTGACGTTGAGGAAGCGTTTGGACGAGAAGGGCTTGCGTTCGGGGGAATCGAGAGATGAGTGAGAGGCTTCGTCGTTATACGAGGAAGGTATTGTTGGGCATGAGGGTATGGATTTTTTCTGTGATGCCTATGTTTTTGGTTTTTTTGAGTTTGATGGTGTCGATACAGCCGTTTTGGTCTGAGACGTTCCGTCATATATTTTTTCTTTTGCAGTGGATATTTTTGTATTTTTGGTTGTTATACATTCCTCGTTTTGTGCCGATGGTATTGATTTTTGTGTTGGGAGTGTTGATAGATGTCCTTTATACTTATCCTATAGGTCTTCATGCGATATTTTTGTTATTTTTTGCGTGGGTTTTGAGTTTTTACCGCCGTCGAGAGTGGGGATGGGTTTGTGATTGGGTGGTATTTTGTGTGGTGATAGTGTTGTATCAGGTGGGTATAGTGTGGGTATTGAAGTGGGATCGGGGATTGGAGTTTGATATGGTTTCTGTGGTATACACGTCTGTTGTTGTGGTCTTATTGTACCCGTTATTTTTGCCGTTTATGGGAAGATTTTTGCGCGAGATAGAGGAAGGAGTGAAGGTATGAGGGGTCATGGTCGTGAGGGAGGGGGGGGAGGGGGAGAAGGTGTGAACCGTCGTAATTTGATGGTGATGGGGGGTTATGGGGTGATGTTGACTCTTTTGGGGGGTCGATTGTATTGGTTGCAGATAAAGGAGGGAGACAAGTACAAGCGTCTGGGAGAAAGGAATCGGATAGGGATTCGGCTGTTGTCGCCGGAGCGTGGTTTGGTGACGGATAGGCTAGGGAGGGAATTGGCGTTGAATTATCCTGTGGTGAGAATATCTGTGATTCCGCGTGAGGCCCCTGATTTGGAAGGTGTTTTGCGGTCTTTATCGGATTATTTGGTTTTGGGTTCTGATCGGATAGGGGCGTTATTGGAAAAGGCGCGTGGTCGTCCGTCATTTTTGCCGTTATTGATAGCGGATAAGGTTTCGTGGGAGGAGGTTGCACAGATAGCGGTTCGTGTGCATGAGATGCCGGGAGTCCAAATTGAGGGAGGGTTTCGGAGGGACTATCCTTATGGTTCTTTATTTGCACATGTGTTGGGTTATACGGGACACATGGATCTTTCGAGGGGGGGTGAGGAGAGTTTGTATGCACGCCTTCCGTCGCCTAGGGTGGGTAAGAGTGGGATGGAGCGAGTATTGGAT
>CAKMZR010000097.1:0-1211 GCA_929200455.1 uncultured Alphaproteobacteria bacterium
ACGTTTGATTCCGCGATTATTTTCTCGGAGTTCGGATTATTACGAGGGTATAGAGGTGTACGGGAAGGCGGTGGTTCCGGCGGATGGGGGGGCGGGGGGTGGAGGTTTGAAGGGTGGAGGTGTGAAGGGGGGAGGTTGGCTGCCGAAGAAGATAGGTTTTGATTTGCATGTGAATTTGGCGAAATACACGCCTAAATATGGAGAGTCTTTGGGGAAGATAGGATTGAGTCCGTCCGGGGGTGTTGTTGAGGGTGTGGTGGGAGGTTCTGGAGGTGATTCGTTTAATTTTGAGGAGGGGGGGGCGAGGGGTACTGTTAAGGTTTTGGGAGAGGGTGATCGTGCGAAGAAGGTTAAGTTAGAGCGAGAGATAGGGGCCTTGGAGGTTTATGAGCGAGAGTTGGTGTGGACGCGGCGAGCGATACTGGGGGATACGGATTCTCTGGCGGAAGAGCTTGTGAGGTTGCAAGATTCTCGGAAGAGGATTAACAAGCGATTGTCTGATTTTGAGGAGGTGTTATTGAGGGATCGTTCTCGGATTGTGGGAGCGACGGGCGGTGAGGGAGAGAAGAATGAGGATTTGCTGTTGTTGCGACGTCGTGAGTTGCGTGAGGCGGAGGAGAGGGTGTATTACGGGGAAGATTATTTGAGGTGGCAAAGAGAGTTGGTGGAGAATTCCGAGAGTCAGGAGCGTGTGAAGGAGGGGATGTTGATAAAGGACAAGGCGGAGGAAGAGGGAGAGGAGGGAGCGTTGCTTGTGAATGAGCGGGCTTTGAAGAAGACGCGGCAGAAGCTGGAAGTTTTGCGGTCTGAATTGAGTTCTTTGCTTGGAGTTTCTGGTATTTCTGGTTTGGAGAGGCCGGGTGGGGAGAGCAAGGTTTCGTCCTTGCCTTATGGTTTACAGGGGGCGGGGGCGGGAGTGGCGAGGGTGGAGTATGATTTGGGTCAAGGGTTATTGACGATTAATGGTCATCCGTTGCAGCTTACGGAGATTAAGCGTTTGGTGGGGAAGTGTCAGGAGGTATCGCGTCGATTTGAAAAGGGATTGTGACGAAGATTCTTTCTTGAGTCTTTGCAGTGTCGAGTATATGGTGTTGCGAGGGGTTTTTGAGGGTGTTGTGATATTGGGGTGTAGCCAAGCGGTAAGGCATCGGTTTTTGGTATCGAGATACGTAGGTTCGAATCCTACCACCCCAGCCAATTTTCCACCCCAG
>CAKMZR010000097.1:1311-6065 GCA_929200455.1 uncultured Alphaproteobacteria bacterium
GGTATCGAGATACGTAGGTTCGAATCCTACCACCCCAGCCAATTTTCCACCCCAGCCAATTTTCCACCCCAGATATTTTCCCACCCCGGTTAATTTTCCACCTCAGCCATTTTCCCACATCAGATATTTTCCCACCCCTGGACAATTTCCCACCTCAACAGGTCTGCCACTCTAGCGAATTTGCGACCCTAGCGAGTCTGTGACCCCGGTCGTTTTATGAGATTTTCTCCTCTGTTGATTTGGGGTTTTCTTTTGTGATTGTCGTTGTATTTATTTTTGTATAGGTTTACAATTATTTGCATGGAAAGTGTTTCTATGAAGGGTGGATGCAGATAGAGGAGAAAAGGGTATGGGAGAATGTTGTCATGGAGACGGTGATGGTGTGAGGCGCGGGGATGTTTCTTCGGGGGTGATGGAGGGTGATGAGGGTATTTTGTATATATGTCCGATGTGTGAGGGAGTGGAGAGGATGGGATTTGGGATGTGTCCGAAGTGTGGCATGGCGTTGGAGCCACTTTTTTCTGAGGAGGGAGCTGAGGGCAAGGCGGAACTGAGGGCGGTGAGGTTTCGCTTGTGGATGGGTATGGCTCTGACGCTGCCTTTATTGGTGATAGAGATGGGGGGCATGTGGGGTTATGATTGGATTGTGCGGGAAGATCGTTTGTGGTGGGGATTATTTCTTTCGACGCCTGTGGTGTGGATATTGGGATTTTCTTTTTTTGAGCGTGGATTGAAGTCTGTTATTGGGGGTTCATTTAATATGTACACGTTGATTATGTTGGGTACGGGGGTGTCGTGGTTGTACAGTGTGTCGGGAACATTTTTTCCTGAGATTTTTCCTGCTGCGGTGAAGGAGGGGGGATTGGTGGAGGTTTATTATGAGGCTTCGGCGGTGATAGTGGTATTGGTATTGTGGGGACGTCTTTTGGAGATAGGGGCGAGTGAGCGTACGGGAGATGCGGTGCGGTCGCTTATGGATTTGTCTCCGAAGAAGGCGTGTGTTGTGGGAGATTTTGGGGAGCGAGAGGTATTTTTGGGCGAGGTGGAGGTGGGAGATATTGTGCGAGTGAAGCCTGGGGAGAAGGTGGCGGTGGACGGTGAGGTGGTGGAGGGAGAGAGTGAATTGGACATGTCGATGGTGACGGGGGAGTCTTTGCCTGTAGGTGTGAGTCGGGGGGTTCGGGTGGTGGGAGGTTCCTTGAATGGAGCGGGTAGTTTTTTGGTGAAGGTGGACAAGGTGGGAAGTGAGACGATGCTTTCACAGATTGTGTTGATGGTGGCTCGGGCGCGTCTGAGCAGGTTGTCGTTTCAGCGGGATGTGGATAAGGTTTCGTCTATTTTTGTGCCGTTGGTGATGGGCGTTGCCTTGATTTCGTTTATGGTGTGGTGGGTGTTTACGGATGAGGGTTTGAGTTATGGGTTGGTGGCGGGGGTGTCTGTGTTGTTGATAGCCTGTCCGTGTGCTTTGGGTCTTGCGACGCCTATGTCGATTACGGTGGGAGTGGGTCGAGGCGTGAGGGAAGGTATTTTGGTGAAGGATGTGGCGTCGTTGGAGTTATTGGAGCGTGTGGACACGGTTGTGTTTGACAAGACGGGTACTTTGACGAAGGGCAAGCCGGAGGTTCTGGAGGTGTGGAGTCTGGAGCGTGGAGGGGAGGAAGCTCTTTTGCGTTGTGCGGGAGCGTTGGGCGAGGCGAGTGAGCATCCTTTATCGCAGGCGGTGGTGCGAGAGGGTAAGGCTTTGGGTTTGGATTGGGATCGTGTGAAGGATTTTGAGGTTTTTGTGGGAGAGGGTGTGTGTGGTACGGTGGGGGGAGAGCACGTGATTTTGGGGAATGAGAGGTTGATGCGTCGAGAGGGTGTGGGAGTTTCTGATGAGGGCGTGGCGGAGAAGAGGGGGGGTGGCTGGACGTGTCTTTACGGGGGAGTGGGGGGTAAGTTGGGGGGTATGATCTGGGTTTCGGACAAGGTGAAGGAGACGAGTCTGGAGGCGGTAGAGGGTCTGAAAAGCCGAGGTTTGGAAGTGGTGTTATTGACGGGAGACAGTGAAGAGGTGGCAAAGCACGTGGGAGAGGCGTTGGGCATAGATATTTTTTATGGTGGCGTGACTCCAAGTGAGAAGGGGGTGCGTGTGCGCGAGCTGCGAGAGGGAGGGAAGAGGGTTTTGATGGTGGGGGATGGAGTGAATGATGCACCGGCCTTGAGCGTGGCGGACGTGGGTATGGCGATGGGGACAGGAACGGATATCGCGATGGAGAGTGCGGGTATGACGTTGCTCCATGGTGATTTGCGGGGTGTATTGAAGGCGATAGAGTTGTCGGAAGCCGTGATGAGGAATATTCGTCAGAATTTATTTTTTGCGTTTGTGTACAATGTGTTGGGAGTGTTTGTGGCGTCTGGAATTTTTTATTTTTTGTGGGGATTTTTGCTTTCGCCGATGTTTGCGGCGTTTGCGATGTCATTGAGTTCTGTGAGTGTGATGATGAATGCTCTGAGGTTGAGATTTTTGCGTTTGTAAATTTTTTGTGTGGTAGACCTTGAGAGTAGCAGGAGTGGGTGTAGGATTTAGAAGTAGTGGTGTAGGGAGATTCCGAAGACGTAAGAGTTGAGGGCTTGACTGTTGAAGTGGGCGTCTTGCCATTTTGCGGCGGCTCGTATTTTCCATTTTGGAGAGATTACATATTGGAGTCCGGCTCCGATGTTTAGTTTTATCTCGCGTGTACTGCTATTTTTCAAGGGAGATGAGGATGAGGGTTCGAATCGAGTGCGTAGGGTTGAGGATGCGAAGCCAAGGGATCCGAAAAGTTCGAATTGTTTTTCTTTATCGAGGGGCACGAATAAGAGGGCATCGGAAGCGACGGAGATGAGAAACGCGGTAGAAGAGAGGTTGGTTTTGTCAGGGAGTGTTGCTGTTTTTGTCTTTTCGTTGGTGATGTAGACGGTGGTTTCTAATGCGAACATTCCGAGTCTTTGTCCGAAATAAAACCCTAAGGAATTTAGGTTTTGAGGGTAATAATTGTTGAGGTCGATATTTTGTGCGTTGATATTTGCTTGTGCGTAGTTGACTTGGGTTTGTAAGAGTTTGAGACCGAGATATTTAACTGTTTCTCCGTGAGCCTGAGGTGAGATTATGAAGGCTGATATAAGGGCGAGCAAGGCGATGAGGAGGGAATTTTTGGATTGTGCCATTGTTTTGAGACGTGAATGGTTTTGAGGGTATTTGAGAGCTTAGAAGTCGTAATTGAATCCGATTCCGAAGGAATAGTATCCTCCTGCGGTATTGATTTTTTTCTCTTCTTTGGTGAAGCTGGCATCTTGCCATTGAGCGAGAGTGCGTAGTGTCCATTTGGGAGCGATTCTGTATTGGAAGCCGATTTTGACGCGAGGTTTGATTTCGACTTGAGTTACGAGGGATTGATCGGCGGGAGGGGTAGTATTTTCTTTGGCGGTGAAGCTGGAGACGGCGAAAGCGAATCCGAGAGATCCGAGGGCTTCAAGTTTTTTCTGCGAGTCGAGGGGAAGGAAAGCGAGGACGTCAAAGGATGTGCCGGATAGGAGTAGGTCTGAATTGGTTTTGTCGATGCCACCGGAGCTGGAGTTTGTTTGAGATGATCCGAAGAGTCCGACTTCGAATCCGAGGGATTCTGTTCGGACTCCTACGTGGAAGTTTCCGCCTGAGAGTCCTTGTTGATACTGATTTGTGGAACCGCTAGAGGAAGTTTGGTTGTAGCTGATGGAGGAATAGAAGATGTCCAGACCTACATATCCTTGGGTATCGCTTATGAGAGCTTCTTGTGCATTTGCGTGTGAGGTGAAGAGGAGGGGTGATGCGAGAGTGATGAGTGAGAGGAGGATGGGGAGTAATTTTTGTTTTTTTGAGAGAGACATTGTGGTGACTTTCTTGGGACGGTATGCCACGGGATGGTGTATACTGCGGTATGATTTTCCGTTAGGAATAAATTTCCATATACGGCATAGGTTATATACTATTTTTGTTTGATTGAGCAAGAGCATTTGCTGATTTGCTGGTTTTAGGGGTTATTTTGGAGGTTGTATTTTTGAGATGAAGGTGTGGTTGTGTGTGAGGGAAGAGGAGCGTATGTCGTGGCGTCGGTCTTTGGAAGATTTGGACGTAGAGGGACGATTCGTGTTTGTGGAAGGCGAGGAGGGGTGTGGTGATGAGGATGTGACTCATGCGGTGGTGGAGCCGTTGCCTTGGATAGTGGGTCGTGTATTGGAGAACAAGAACATTAGGACGATACTGAGTGTGTGGGCAGGGGTTGATGGTTATGAGAAGCAAGGGGATTTGTTGGGAGATAGGTTGGTGGTGCGCGTATTGGGTAAGGGTTTGTCGCGAGGCATGGCGGATTATGTGGTGGGTATGGCGTATAGTTTGTGTTTAAATTTTTATGATTACCGTCTTCAGCAGTCGAGGTGTGAGTGGAAGGAGTATGACAGTGGTTTGTCGTCTGACTATACGGTGACGGTATTGGGATTGGGTTGCATGGGTCGGATAGTGGCGGAGCGTTTGAGGGACAATGGTTTTTGTGTGCGAGGATATTCGCGGAGTCGGAAGAAGGTGGATGGGGTTGAGTGTTATTGGGGAGAGGAGGGATTGTGGTCTTCAGTGAGGGGTTCGCAGGTGGTGGTGTGTGTTTTGCCTTTTTACGAGGCGACTCGAGGGATTATAGGGTCTCGATTGTTGGGAGAGCTTGCGGAGGGTTCGTATGTGATTAATGTGGGGAGGGGAGGGC
>CAKMZR010000098.1 GCA_929200455.1 uncultured Alphaproteobacteria bacterium
CACGAAGAAATCTCAGGTTTTTTCGACGGCGGAAGATTCTCAGAATGCGGTGACAATTCGTGTATTTCAGGGTGAACGTGAGATGGCGAGCGACAACAAGTTGTTGGGACAGTTTGACTTGGTGGGGATTCCGCCTGCTCCGCGAGGCGTTCCTCAGATTGAGGTGACGTTTGATATAGACGCGAACGGTATCGTGAGTGTGACGGCACGGGACAAGGCGACGGGTAAGGAGCAACAGATTCGGATACAGGCGTCAGGGGGTTTGACGGATAGTGAGATAGAAGAGATGAAGCAGGATGCGGAATCGAATGCGGAAGAGGACAAGAAGCGTCGCGGTTTGGCGGAAGCGATGAATGGGGGAGAGGGTCTTTTGCATACGGTGAAGGGTCAGATGGAAGAGTTTGGTTCTCGTCTTGGGGAAGATGAGAAGCGTGCGGTGGAGGAGGCTGAGGAGTCTTTGAGGGAGAGTTTGAAGGGGGAAGATGAGTCGGATATTCGCGAGAAGACGGAAGTTTTGGCGAAGGCTGCGATGGAGTTGGGTAAGGTTGCGTACAATGCGGGCGAGGGTGGAGAGGAAGGAACAGGGGGAGAAGAAGGCGGCGAGGAAGATGATGTGGTGGATGCCGACTTTGAAGAGGTCGATGATAAAAAACGTTGAGATAGATGAGTGAGCGAGATTTATATGAAGTTCTTGGGGTGTCTCGGGGGAGTGACGAGTCTGAGATAAAGAAGGCGTATCGTGATCTTGCGAAGAAGTATCATCCTGATAAGAACCGGGGGGATGTTTCTGCGGAGCAGAAATTTAAGGAAGCGAGTGCGGCGTACGAGGTTTTGGGTGATAAGGAGAAGCGTAAGGCGTACGACAGGTTTGGTATGTCTGGAGTGGATCCTCAGCGAGGACGAGGAGGTGGGGGTCCGTTTGGAGGTCGAGGAGATCCGTTTGGGGGTTCTGCATTTTCTGATGTATTTGAAGAATTTTTTGGTCATGCGGCTGGAGGAGGAGGAAGGCGTTCTTCTGGAGGGGGCAATTTAAGGTATGATGTGGAGTTGACGCTGGAGGAGGCTTTTTCTGGAGTTTCGCGTCATATTGTGTTTGCACGAACGGAGAGTTGCGAGAGTTGTTCTGGCACGGGAGGCGAGGGTGGGAGTAAGAATGTGACGGAGTGTCGAAAATGTGGTGGAGCGGGTGTGATGAGATTTCAGCAGGGATTTTTTGCGATAGAGCAGACGTGTGATCATTGTCGTGGTCAGGGGCGGGTGATAGAGAAGAAGTGTGGTCGTTGTGGGGGTCAGGGGGTTGAGAGGAAGGAGCGTCAGCTTGATGTGACGATTCCGGCGGGTGTTGACACGGACAACAAGTTGCGTGTGCCGAACGAGGGCAATTTGGTTTCTGGAGGTTCTCGAGGAGATTTGTATATAGTGACGAAGGTGTCTCCGCATGAGGTGTATAAGAGGGATGGACTTCACCTTGGTATACGGATGCCGATAGGGATGATAGATGCGATTTTGGGCACGTCTGTAGAGATTCCGATTCTTGATGGCAGTCGAGCACGGGTGAACATTAAGGAGGGGGTTCAAAATGGTCAGAGGTTACGGATTTCTGGGAAGGGTATGCCTGAGTTGCGTAGCAAGAAGCGAGGAGATTTGCTGATTGACGTGTATGTGGAAACGCCTGTGAAATTGACGAGCAAGCAGAAGGAGATACTGGAACAATTCCGCGAGGAGGGTCGTCTTGCGGAGAATGCGCCTGAGAGTGCGAAGTTTTTTTCGCGTTTGAAAGGTTTTTTTAAGGGAGGTTAGAGATGGTAGAGGTGGTGGTTGTGGGTTGTTTTGGTCGGATGGGTAGGGCTGTGATGGAGGAGGTTGTGGAGAGGGAGGGTACGAGTCTTTCGGGCGTGGTGACGCGGAAGGGTGGGCGAGGAGTGGGAGAGAGGGTTGAGGTGCGTGGAGAGAGTTTTACGGTGGTGGATGAAGTGGGATCGGGGGATGTGGTGATAGATTTTTCTTTGAGGACGGGCGTGGTTGAGACGGCTCGGAGGTGTGTGGAATTGGACTTGGCCTATGTGTGTTGTGTGACGGGTTTGGAGTCTGCTGATTATGCTGTTTTGGATGAGGTTTCTCGAGAGATTCCTGTGGTATTGGCTCCGAACACGTCACGCGGCGTGAATGTGTTGAGTGCATTGACGGAGCGTATTTCTGGTATTTTGGGAGACTATGATGTGGACATAGTGGAATACCACCACCGTCACAAGAAGGATGCACCGTCTGGCACGGCTTTATTGTTGGGAGAAGCGGCGGCACGTGGTCGTGGATTGGATCACGAAGAAGTGCGTCAAGAAGCGTATGAGACGAGCGGAGTCCGTCGGGAGGAAGGGATAGGTTATGCTGTATTGCGAGGAGGAGAGATAGTGGGAGAACACCATGTGATTTTTGCGGGAGATCGAGACAGGATAGAACTTGTGCATAAATCTGCGGATCGAGGTATTTATGCAACGGGAGCGGTGGACGCGGCTCTTTGGGTCTCGGGCCGACCTCCCGGGCTTTACACGATGAGGGACGTTTTGGGTTTTTAGTTTGATTTTTTGAGGATGAGTCGCTGTGTGGCGATGACGGTGAGGGCGGCGAGGAATATTTTGAGTGCGTCTGCGGGGAGGAAGGGATAGAGTCCGAGAGCGAGAATGGGTTTATCCCATCCGATGATGCTTCCGAGCCATAGGATTCCCGGGATATAGATTGCGGCGACTCCGAGTGATGAGATGGCGATGAGGGAGAAGAATTTTCTGAGGGGTGATGGGTTTGTGAGGAGGGAAGTTTTGAGGGAGAGGAAGCTCACGAGGGCGGTTGCAATGAGGAATCCGAGGATGTATCCGCCTGTGGGGCCCATCATGTATGCGAGTCCGATTCCTTTTGCGGGCGTTCCTGTGAAGACGGGAAGACCGACGGCACCTTGTAGGATGTAGAGGGCGACGGTGGAGAAAGCGAGTGCTGGTGGCATGAGGAAGGCGATAAGGAGTACAGCAAGTATTTGCAGTGTCATGGGTACGGGAAAGAAGGGTACGGATATTTTTGCGGAAGCTGTGAGGATGAGGGATCCCACGAAGACGACGACAAGTTTGAGGAAGAAGGATTGAGTACGGGTTGAAGCGGATGACATGATAAATTTTCTCCTGATGAGAGTTTTCTTATGATTAATTATGTACTGAAAAAAAGCGTGGAGGGCAAGTTAAGAATTGAGTATTTATGTCCGCATACGGTTTCCTGATGGATCTATGAGGGGTTTAGGTTCGACTTTGACAGGTATTTTGTCACCGAGGACGTCGACAAAGAGGTTTTGGAAGTCATTGAAGTCTGAGGGCAGGTAGGCCATTGCGATGGACTTGGAAGCGCAATGACCGAATCCGGCGGAAGTGACTCTTGAGATGACTTGGTCGTGATGGAAGAGGGGTTCATCTCCGTGAGGGTCGGCGTCTTTTGCGTTGAAAGAGAAGGAGAAGAGTTTTCGTGAGGGCCCATTGTTGCGTTCTTCTTTTAGGGCTTGAGCGCCTCTAAAGTTTTGTCTTGATTTGTCGATGAAGGTTAGGAGTCCGGCTTCGAGAGCGGTATCGCGTGGAGTATATTCGTGCCCCCAAGCGCCGAAGTTTTTTTCGAGTCTTAGTGAGTTGAAAGCGCGTGCACCGAAGAGGGAGAGGCCGAGAGGTTTTCCGATATCCATGAGGGCGTTGAAGAAGGTGACGAGATGTTCCTTTGTGACCCATATTTCGTACCCGAGTTCGCCCGTGAAGCTAATTCTTCCGATGGTGCATGGAATTTTTTGAGCGGATGTGAGGGAGAAGTCGAGGAATTGCATGGCGGAGAGGGAGCTTACGTCATCGACGAAGGATTCGAGAATATTTCGAGAGAGAGGTCCTGCCAAAGAGATTCCGGCTATGGAGTCGGAAAGGGATTTTATGGAGAAGCCGGGATTGTCTGGCATAGTATTTTCGAAGTACCGTAGATGGAGGTCTTCGGCGGAGCCGGATCCGAAGAGGAGGTAATCGTCATGGTCTAGAGATGCGAGTGTGAAGTCCCCGAGGATTCTGGCCTTGTCATCGAGCATGGGGCACAGGGTTATTTTTCCTGGAGCTGGAATTTTTCCTGCGAGGATGGTTTCGAGCCAATGGCGGGCACCTTTACCTTTGATGTGGTAGCGTCCAAATGAGGTGATGTCTATGATTCCGGCACGGGATCGCACGGCTTGACATTCTCTATCGACGGCGAAGAAGGAGTCTGATCGTCTGAAGGATGGTTTTTCGTGAGGCGTTTTTCCGTCTCCTGCGAACCACAGGGGGTGTTCGAGTCCGTAAGAGGCGTCGAAAAGGGCTCCGTGAGAGACGAAGGTTTCGTAGAGGGGAGAAGTTTTGAGGGGTCTTCCTGCGGGTAGGGTTTCGTTGGGCAGGGTGATACGGAATCGTCGTTGATAATTTTCTTGAACTTTTGCGTTTGTGTATGATGGGTTTGTCCAATTTCCGAAGCGAGCGACGTCGATAGCGAGGGTATCGATTCCGGGGTCGCCATCGGTGATCCAGTTGGCGACGGCCATACCGATTCCGCCGCCTTGGGAGAATCCGGCCATGACGCCACAGGCGAGCCAGAAGTTTTTGTATCCCCGCAAGGGTCCGATGAGAGGATTTCCGTCTGGAGTGAAGACGAAGGGGCCGTTGACGGTGCGTTTGATTCCTGCATTTTCGAGAGCGGGAAAGTGAGAAAATCCGATTTCGAGGGAGGGAGCGATTCGTTCGAGGTCTGGAGGTAGGAGTTCGAGGGAGAAGTCCCAAGGGGTTTGTTCGCTAGCCCAAGGCACGGAGGCTTGTTCGTAGGTTCCGAGTAGGATACCTTTTGCTTCTTGACGCATATAGATTTCGCCTTCGAGGTCGACGACGTGAATGAGTTCTTTGTCTCTATTTTTGAGTTCTGGAATGGCTTCTGTGATGAGGTAGTGGTGTTCCATGGCGAGTAGGGGGAGTTCGATTCCGATCATGCGTCCGACTTCTCTAGCCCAGAGTCCGCCTGCGTTGATGACAATTTGGGCATTGATGGTTCCGTTATTGGTGACGACATCCCATGAGCCGTCGTTCTGGCTGATGAGTTCGATGACGCGCGTTTTTTTGAGTATGGAAGCCCCTTTTTTTTGGGCGGCTTTTGCGTATGCGTGAGTCGTGCCTGACGGGTCGAGATGTCCTGAGAGTCCTTCTCTGAGAGCACCACAGAATTTGGTTTCGTCCATGAGGGGTTGGAGTTCTTTGGCTTCTTTGATGGAGATCATTTCTGTTTCGATGCCCATAGCTTGTGCGCGGGCGTGGGTATAGCGAAGGAAGTCGATTCGGTCTTCTCGTCCTGTGAGGATGAGTCCGCCGACCATATGGACGCCACAAGACTGGCCGCTTTCTTTTTCGATCTCGTCGTAGAGTTTGATGGTATACTCTTGTAGTTTTGCCATATGGGGGTCGGAGTTGATGGTATGGAATCCGCCTGCGGCGTGCCAAGAGGAACCGGAAGTGAGTTCGTCCCGTTCGAGTAGGAGACAATTTTGGGCACCATTTCGTACGAGGTGGTAGAGTACGCTACAGCCTACAACTCCGCCACCGATGACGACGATATTTGCGTGAGAATCCATGAGGTCTCTCCTTGAGATTTGTTGTGAATTTTTTTTGTTATGAGGTTATTTCTTTTCTATGATAGCTTTTTGAAAAAATCAAGATATCGTGTGATGATTGGAGAGAGGGATAGAGAGTTATGGATTGGATATTGATGGAAGGCAAGGGTGTCTATGTGTGGGGTTCGTACGGAGTAGGATTTTTGTTGTTGGGCTTGTTGGCGTATGACAGTTGGAGGAGGAGGGATTCTGAGCGTTTCAGGCGTAAGGATGGAGAGTCTGGAGGGGACGGATAGGATTTGTTATGTTAGGAGAGTTCGGACAGTTATTGCTCTCGATGTCGGTAGTATTTTCGTTGTGTCAGGGTATATTTTCTTTTTATGGATTGAAGTCTGGGGAGGGGGTGTATGAGCGAGTGGGTAT
>CAKMZR010000099.1 GCA_929200455.1 uncultured Alphaproteobacteria bacterium
TATCGCCCCTCATATCATGTTACAGGGGCTTGCGAAGCCATCTACTCAAAATCATGGCGGAGGGAGGGGGACTCGAACCCCCGCACGGCTTGTCACCGTGACGGATTAGCAATCCGCTGCATTACCACTCTGCCATCCCTCCACATACCCATCCCTTCACATACCCATCCCTCCGCATACCCATCCCTCCCACACACACTATCATCATCAACCATACACCTGCAACAACACTTCTTTCAATCCCTCTATCTCCTCCAAACAACGACCCGTTCCGTTCACAACAGACAATAACGGATCTTCTGCCAACGCCACAGGTAAACCCGTCGTCTCCCTCAAGACCTGATCCATGTTCAACAACAAACTCCCCCCTCCCGTCATCACTATACCCCGATCCACTATGTCCGCTGACAACTCAGGCGGAGTCCGCTCCAATACCCTCTTCACCACATTCACTATCTGACTCACAGGCTCCGCCAAACTCTCCGCAACTTGTGACCTCGTCAGCAATAACTC
The DNA here is from genome assembly GCA_929200455.1 of uncultured Alphaproteobacteria bacterium. GTDB lineage: Bacteria > Pseudomonadota > Alphaproteobacteria > CAKMZR01 > CAKMZR01 > CAKMZR01. Next base: position 514 of record CAKMZR010000099.1, read on the forward strand.
CCTCGGTACCCCCAAACTGCTGTCTCGACCCTTCGTCGGAAATGTCTCACCGTCATCCTCCCCCTCCATCACCATCGCCGCACCTATCTTCTTCTTAATGCTTTCCGCCATCGCTTCCCCTATAAGCAAATTATGACGACGACGCAAAAACTCCGTAATCGCCGCATCCATACTGTCTCCACCCACCCTCACAGATTCCGCATGCACGATACCCCCCAAAGATATCACCGCAACCTCCGTCGTACCCCCTCCCACATCCACCACCATCGAACCCGCTGGCTCCCTCACAGGAAGATTCGCTCCTATCGCCGCAGCCATCGGCTCTTCCACCAAAAACACTCGGCGCGCTCCCGCCTTCTCCGCCGCCTCGTTAATCGCGCGACGCTCCACCTCCGTCGCACCATACGGTATGCATATCACCACGTGCGGTGCCATCAAATAACGACGATTGTGCACCTTATGTATAAAGTACTTTATCATCTCTTCCGCCACCTCAAAATCCGCTATCACTCCATCCCTCAACGGCCTTATCGCCTTCACATTCAATGGCGTGCGACCCAACATCTGCTTCGCATCATCCCCAACCGCCAATACTCGCCTCTTACCACCCACCTCCACATACGCAACCACTGACGGCTCGTCCAATACCACACCCTTCCCCTTCACGTATATCAACGTATTCGCCGTTCCCAGATCAATCGCCATGTCACTCGACAAAAGACGCAACACATTCAATATCATAATTCCTCTCGAATCATCCCAACCCTCTCTAACCACACAAAAAAATGGCGCCCGGAGACAGAATCGAACTGCCGACACGAAGAACTTCAATCTCCTGCTCTACCAACTGAGCTATCCGGGCACTCTCCACAAAACCCCAGCACACAAAGATTTAACCCATTATCCGCAAAGGTGCAAGGACATATTTAACCTTTCATTCCCAATCAAGCCTTCACGTGGCATTTTTTTTGCCTCATATCACAAAACACCAAATCACACCCTCAGAAAAATCATGATAAAACCCGTCTCGCTCTCCCAAATCTTCTCCTCACAAAAAAAACAAAAACCTAACCGCAACAAAAAAATTTTCGCCAGACTCCTCTCCTCATCAACCCTATCTTCCGAACATTCCCCCTCCTCTCCAGCCCAGAATACCGCCCCAAACCAAAACTTCTCCGCGTCCGATAACGACGCACTCCTCGAAACCCAAAACTCCCTCGTACAACATCTCCTGCGCGTAAAAGAACTCTCCACCACCCCAAAAGAACAAAATCCTGAACCCTCTCCCCTCTCCTCATACGACAATACATCTCGCGTCGTCAAAAGTTACGTCCTCTCAAAACACGGAACAAAAGAACAAAATAATATCGAAGTCATCATCGATGACTCCTCATCCTAGTCCGAAATATAACCACGCGACCAATCACTCATAATCCTACGCATCACCCCCAACGCCACAGAACTCTCGTCCAACTTATACGCAGACTCTCCCTGATCCATCGTGTCCTCACTCACACGCGCCCTCAACTTCAAACTCTCATGAACACGCTTCATCACACCCTCCCACAACCTCCACTCCGCACCCTCCAACTTCTCCAACGTCACAACCTCATCACACATCATCTTCACATACTCATCTCCGTCAACCCGCGATAAGTCCACAAGCTTCGCCTCCAAGTCTAACCAAGAATCTTGCCACATCTCAAACAAATCCCCATGCAACCTAGACAGCTCCACCATCAACTCCAACTCCCTCATACACTCGCAAAATAACCACACCGGCAACAACAAACGACTATTCTTCATACCAAAACAATACACCCCTTCAATGCTGCGTCAAACGCAACTCAATCCGACGATTCTTCAAACGAATACGATCCCTATCCTCTCCCTCCTTCCAACGCTCAACAGGCTGATATTCCGCATAACCCGCCGTCGATAAACGATGCGGTTCCACGCCCTCGCTTATCAAAAATCTTACCACAGATACCGCTCGTGCACTCGAAAGCTCCCAGTTCGACGCAAACTCCTCCGTGTCTATCGGGACATCATCCGTATGACCCTCCACCTGCAATATCCAGTTAATATCAGGCGGAATCGTCTTCGATAACTCTATCACCGTCCTTGCAACCTCACCTACCCGATCCTTGCCAGCCTCCTCCAAATCAGAAGAACCCGTCTCAAACAAAACCTCAGACGAAAAAACAAAACGATCCCCGACAATCCTTATACCTTCCTTGTCTTGCAACAGCTTCCTCACACGACCAAAAAAATCAGAACGGTACGTCGATAGCTCTTGAACCTTCCCCGCAAGTGCCACGTTCAAGCGTTGACCCAACGCCTTAATCGTCGCCTGCGACTCCTCATCGCGACGCTCCGAAGCCTCCAACGCCTCGTTCAACACCAACAGCTGACGACGCAATCCTCCCACCATGTCCTTTATCAACGCCAGTTCTTCTCCCAATGCCTTCTCACGCTCTCCACCCGCCGCCAAAGAAACCTCAAGCGTTCGAACCTGTGACAACAAACCCTCCTCAACACGAGCCTTCTCAACCCTAAGCCCCTCCAACTCCGAACGCAAACGAAAACCCTCCTCCTCACTCGACGCCAAACTCGCCTCAAGAGCCCGGGAACTCTCCCTTAACTCTCCCGTCAATACCTGCTCCAGTCGCAGTTCCTCTCCCAACAAATCAAGACGATCCCTCAAATCATCAATCTCGCGACTCTGACCGCTCAAGGTATCCCCCAAATACACCTGAACCACAAAAAATAACAACAAAACCACCGTCATCACGATCAAAATATTCGCCAACGCATCCACAAAACCAGGCCAAATATTTACACCCCCGCGATCTCTCAATCCTCTCAAACTACTCTCCCCTCAATGGCGGTTCCTCCCCATGCAATGGGGTACCCTGAGACGAAACACCTTCCAATGACGTCGACAAAGTACGCACCAAAAGACGAAACTCTCGACGTATGTCCTCCGTCAATGCCTCCCTCCCTCCCGACAAAACATGCTCCAAATTCACCAACTGCTTCTCCAGTCTCTTCACCGCAAGAACCATATCTTCCGAACCACCAGACGCATGAAGACCTCCCAATGTGTCTACCAGCTTCTGCAAAAGCTTCTGCTCCGCCACCATAAAATCCGTCATCGTTCCCAAGCGGTGGCTAAGCTCCATCAAGCCACCTGAAACCTCTCGACGCTGTTCATGCTCTTTCCCCAACGCCCTTTGCAAACTGTCAAGGTGATCCACCATCTGCTCAAGAAGTGCCTCCGTATAACCAGACAATCCCGCACCATGCCCCGCTCCCTGCTCGCCCAAAGAACCAAAGTGAGTCACACTCGAGAGCCACTCTTCCACGTGGTTATAAAAACGATTCTGAGCTTGTTCCGCCTGCATCGCCAAAAAACCTACCACCAACGAACCCGATAAACCCAAAAGTGATGACGAAAACGCCGTCGCCATACCCCCCAACGGCTCCTCCAAGGACTCCTTCAAACGCTCTATCGCACCGCTTCCGCCCTCCCCGTCATCAACACCCACACCAAGGGCGTCTATCGCCCGAGAAACGCCTCCCACCGTGTCCATCAATCCCCAAAAAGTACCCAAAAGCCCCAGAAAAACCAAAACACCCACCACATAACGATTAAGCTCACGGTTCTCTTCCAGTCGCAGACTCACACCATCCAAAAGAGTCTTCGTCACACTGCTTGACAATACCAACCTTCCAGACCTGTTCGTCTTCTCCCTAAGCATCGTCGCAATACCCGCCAGAAGCTTCGGCTTATACGCCTTCCGCTTATCCCCTCTTCCAAAATCTGCTATCCACAAAAACTCTCCACGCAAACCAAAGACACGCGCAAAAGTTATCAAGACCCCAAGCAAAAATACCGTCACAATAATCCCGTTAATCCCCAGGTTCGCAAGCAAAACCTCCACCAACCGCTCTCTCAATACAAACGCCAAGACCATAAGGGCCACCACACAAAGCGACATCCTTACAATAATCGTAAATACGACCCTCATAAGACCATAAAACTCCAAATCAAGAAATGAGCCTATCAAGCTCGCAAGAGTCCATCATAACAGATTTATCAACACCCTCGCAACTTTTCTTCACCTCACAAACAATATCAAACCACCCCAACCGTAAAATCCACCCCCCACAGGATAAGTACAGTTCACCCGATAACGCTCTCCTCCCTTCACGCCTTCCAAAAATAACCACGACTCTCCTCCTCCCTTCCTCTCCAGATCAAGCAGTTCTCCCTTCCCAAAACAACTCGCCCTCGAACCCCCTCCTCCCATCCTCAGCAATACCTTCTCTATATCCACGTCCACCACCCGACTCTCAGGACGCAAAAGATCCACATAAAAAGGAACCGTCTTCAAAATCTGAGACAACCTCTCCTCACCCCCATAACGGTAATTCAAAGAGAATCTCGGCAAAAAATAACGCCGGCTCTTCTCACCCACAACCCCTGAGTGCTGTCCAAAACCTGCCAAAAATCCCAGCTCCTCTACCAAACGCTCCCCATCCTCGTCCGTCTCTCCGTAAGGATAAGAAAAAAATTTGGGCTTGCGACCCCAACGATCCTCTATCAATGCCACGTCAGACTCTATCATCTCTCGCCTCAAAGCTTCATCCATACCCAAAAAACTCTCGTGGCGAAGTCCGTGGCTGCCCAGACTCATCAGTCCAGACTCTCCCATCTCACGCAACATAGACCACGTCATAAAAGCTCCTCCAGGCTTTTCATGCACACCCCCGTTCACAAAAATCGTAAACGGCAAACCCCGCTCCTGCAAAAGAGGCCACGCAGAATCCATAATCGAGCGAAATCCATCGTCAAACGTTATCACCGCTATCGGTTCCTTCACCTTGCCCTCCTCGCGTACCCTACGCAAAGCCTCCTCCAATCCCACAACACGAAAATTCAAACGCGACAGCAACTCCAAGTGGGCCTCAAATTGCGACACACTCACACTCGTACTCGGATACTTCTCCTCTTCCCCCACACGGTGATACAACAACACCTTCACCCCTTGCTCCTCCTCAACACCCACAGACGCATTCACAACCTCCACACCCCAAAATAAACACACCATCCACACAAAAAGCAGTTGGACTCCTCTCCCCATCCCTCTATGATACTTTTTTTCCATCCTTCATCCCTTTCCTCACAAAATAACACCTTGAGCCTCCTCCTCATACACACCGCCAGCAACTCACCTCTCGTCGCCTTCGGCGACCTCCAGTCCGAACCCATCATCCTCTCCCACGGACATGACCACGCCCAATCACTTCCCCTCCTCCTCGAAGAAATCCTCTCCAACACCCCTTCCAACGCAACCATCTCTGCTGTCGCCGTATGCATAGGCACAGGAAGCTATACAGCCCTCCGTATCGGCATCACCGCCGCAAAAATGATCGCCCTTTCTTGGAGTATACCCCTTATCGCACTCCAAACAAGCATGATTTATGCTCACCACCTCTCCCTCTCCTTCCCCTCCCAACAC
>CAKMZR010000100.1 GCA_929200455.1 uncultured Alphaproteobacteria bacterium
CGGTGCACCCTCGAGCGGTGGATGAGTGGAGGTTGGACATGGTTTTGACGAAGAGATTTTTCTCAGAAAGGTGGGAGGGGGGAGCAACAGCGATGACGGAAGTGCGTTTATCGACAAGGGCGATGGGGCCATGTTTGAGTTCGCCTGAGGCGTATCCTTCTGCGTGTATGTAGGAGATTTCTTTCATTTTGAGGGCGGCTTCGAGAGCGATGGGGTAGCAGAAGTTGCGTCCGATATAGAGGATGGTTCGCATGGAGTGTAGTATTTCTGCGATGGGGAGATAGGGGATGTCGTTGATGACGGAGGAGGCGAGGGCGGGTAGGGATTCGAGTGCATTTCGTAGGGAGGTGATATTGTGTTGGGGGAAAGTGTTTCTTTGATTTCCAGCGACGCATGCGATGAGCAAGAGGGCGGCGAGTTGTGAGGAGAAGGCTTTTGTGGAGGCGACTCCTATTTCTGGTCCGGCTTCTGTGAGTACGGTGTGGTCTGCGATTCTGGCAAGAGAGCTTGAGGGGACATTGACAAGGCCGAGGGTACGAAGTTTGTTGTTTTGAGCTTTTTTGAGGGCTTCCAGGGTATCTTTTGTTTCGCCGGACTGACTGATGGCGATGACGAGGTCGTTGGGGGAAGCGGGAGAGTCTCGGTATCGGTATTCGGAAGCGAGTTCGACCTGACAAGGGATTTGGGCGAGTGTTTCGAACCAATATTGAGCGGTGAGGGCGGCGTGGTAGGCAGAACCGCACCCTGTGATGAGGATTCTGGGTATTTTGAGCCAATTTATGGAGGCGAGGGAAGGGATGAGGGGGGGAGCGGAAGTGTCTTCGGGCAGGAAGGGAGCAAGGGTTTTATGGAGGACGAGAGGTTGTTCAGCGATTTCTTTTTCCATGAAATGCTTGTAGTGTCCTTTGCTGACTTGGTGGGCGGGTATGTGGTGTTTGACGAGGGGGAGTTCGAGTTTATTCCCGAGGTCGTCGAAAATGGAGAAGTCATGGGGTTGGATGTGGGCCCATTGGCGGTCTTCGAGATAGACAATATTTTGGGTGTAGGAAGCCATACAAAGAGCATCGGAGCCGACGTAGTGATGGTGGTGTTCTGTTCCTTGTCCGATGACGAGAGGGCTTCCATGCCGAGCAGCGTAAAGTGCGGAAGGCTCGGAGAGGAAGAGGGCAACAAAGGCGTAGGAACCTTCAAGTTCTTTGAAGGCATGGATGAGGGTTTCTTTGGGAGAGAGTCCGTGTTTTGTATGCCAGAGGTCGAGGAGGAGAGTGAGGATGGCGGTATCGTTTTCGATGTGTGCGGGGAGTTGGTATTGAGAGGCGAGTTTGTCGTAATTTTCGATGATTCCGTTGTGAACGACGGCAACGGAAGAGGCGACATGGGGGTGGGCATTTTCTTGAGTGATGGGTCCATGAGTAGCCCATCGGGTATGGCCGACAGCGGTGGTTCCGCTGAGAGGTTGAGTGTTGATGAGGTTTTTGAGGTTGAGGAGTTTTCCGACGGTCTTTCTGAGATTCCATTTTTGATTATGAACGGAGGCGATTCCCGCGGAGTCGTAGCCTCTGTACTCGAGATTTTCGAGGCAAGAGAGGACATGGTGTGTAATATTTTGGTGGCTTGTAACGCCGATAATTCCGCACATAATTTAGGAAGAGGGTTCTTTAGGTTTTCTGGGAGGTTTGAGGACTTGCCGTGCACGGGCGAAGGCGCGTTGATTATGGGGTATATCGTGGACGATAACGCTGCCGGCTGTTGCGAAGGCGTGAGCACCGATGGTGAGGGGAGAAACGAGGGTAGAGTTGGAACCGATGAAGGCGTGTTCTTTGATGGTGGTATGAAATTTTTGGTGGCCGTCATAATTGGCGACGACGGTTCCGGCTCCGATATTGACGTATTCTTCGAGGTTGGCATCGCCAATGTAGGCGAGATGAGAAGCTTTTGCGTGTGGTCCGATGCGGCTATTTTTGACTTCGACAAAGGTACCGACTTTGGCGTGGGATTCGACAGAGGACTGAGGACGAATACGTGCGAAGGGGCCGACCTTTGCATGAGATTTGACGGTGACGCCTTCGAGGTGGGAGAAGGGTTCGACGACGGCATGTTCTTCGATGACGACTCCTTTTCCAAAGACGGTGAAGGGTCCGATGGAGGCATGTTGTTTGATGATGGTGTCGTGGTGGAGGATGACGGATTCTGGGTGAGGGAGGGAGACGCCGACGCTATTCATGAGGTGGTGCTTTTGTCGTTCTTGCCATGTTTTTTCGACCAAGGCGAGGTCTGCGCGGGTATTGATTCCGAGGAGTTCGTAGTTGTGAGGAGCGGGCAGGGCTCCGCAGGAGTATTTTTGTTCTGAAGCGATTTGTACGAGGTCTGTGAGGTAGAGTTCTTTTTGGTTGTTTTTGGGAGAGATGAGGGGGAAGGCGTGCTCGAAGAAGGGGGTGTTTATGAGGGTGATTCCGCCATTACAAAAGGGGATAAGTTTTTCTTCTGGAGAGCAATCTTTTTCTTCTCTGATGGCGAGGAGTTGGGCGTTGTGTGAGATGATTCGGCCATAATTTTGCGGAGACTGGGGATAGAATCCGATGATGCTGAGGGTATGGTTGTGATGGAGGTGGAAGTCGATGAGGGCGTCGAGGGAGGCGTGAGAGATGAGGGGGGTATCTGCGGGTAGGATGAGGAGGTGTGAGAAGGGAGAGAAGGTGTGGAGGTCGTTGAGGGTTTCCCATGCGGACATGGCGGCATGGGCAGTTCCGAGGGGTTCTTCTTGAAGTGCGGTGATGACGGAGGGGTCTGGGGGGAGGTGGGAGAAGAGGTTCCAAAAGGAGGAGATATATTTTTCTTGGAGGACGACGGCGGTGGCGGCTGCTTGCAGGGACTTGGTGGTGGCGAGGACATGTGCGATGAGGGGGAGTCCGGCAACGGATTGGAAAGGTTTTGGCGTGGAGGAGAGGAGTCGTTTTCCTTCTCCTGCGGCGAGGATGATGACGGCAAGGCGGGTGATCATGAAGGTAGGGGGATATCGGGTAAGAGGTTGAAGGGTTTATGGTCTGGATTGTCTTTGATGGAGTAATCGGTGAGGTGCATGATGATATTGAGTTCATTTTGGGGGAGGAAGAATTTGATGGGAACGGGGAAGACTTTGAAGATGGAAGCGATGACAATTTCTCCTTTTACGGTTTCGGTATTGCGGTCATTGTCATTGTCTTTTGAGGGAGAGGGCGTATAGGAGACGGAGCAAGATTGTGCTTTTCCTCTATATTTTGTGTAGGCACCGGGTGAGATTTGGGTAGATTTTGGGGAGGAGAGGGAGAGGCGACCGGAAGTTCCGATATCGAATATATTCCAAGCTATCTGGCATGATTTGATGAGGGAGTTTGGGAGCATCATGATGGAAGAGATGAGTGCGTTCCATGGTATAGAGTTTTGTGTATGTTTTTTGTCGAAGGATGGAGGATATTGGTCATCACTGACATTGTTGATGGGGATATATTTGTAGGAGTTGGAACCGTCTTGAGCGTAATGGATATAGCCGCCATCTTTTTTTGGGAAGATTGTTCCTTGTTCTGAGACGATGCGGTATGAGAGGAGATTTAGGGAGAGGGGTTTGATATCGGCGATGACTTCTGAGGTATAGAGTGAATTGGAGACGACGTTTCCGATGCCGGTGGTGGAGGTTAGGGAAGAGAAGAAGAGTTTGTTATTGATATTGACGAAGGTCATATTTTGGGTGGCGATTTTGAAGCCGCTTGAGTAGATGTTGTAGGAGAGGTTGAGGGTTTGATTTTCTTTTAGGGAGAGGAAGGGGTTTGGGTGTTGTGCGGCAAGAGCGAAGGGGGGGAGGGAGGAGAAGAAGATGATGAGAGCGGGCATGAGGGATGTGATTTTGGGCATGGTGAAGGGCAACGATGGGAGGGTAAGTGTGGATGAGAAGGGCATGATTTTGGAGATTTTTATTGATGGAGTCCTGGTTTCCAGAGGACATCCTGATGTTCTCCGATGTTGCTTACGCGTGCGAGGACGAAGAGGAGGTCTGAGAGTCTATTGAGGTAAGAGATATTGTGGGGATTGATATTTTCGAGGGTGGAGAGGGAGATGAGGGATCGTTCTGCTTTCCGAGTGGATGTGCGTGCGAGATGGAGTGAGGCTGCGGCGATGGAGCCCCCTGGAAGGATGAAGCTTGTGAGGGGAGGTGTCATGTTATTGTAGAAATCGATGGTGTGTTCGAGCCATTCTATTTGTTGTGGTTTGAGTCGTTTTTCTGCGAAGGAGTCATTATTTTTTGGGATGGGGATGCAGAGGTCTCCCCCGACATCGAAGAGGTCATTTTGGATGCGACGGAGGGAGATGGTGATGTCGTCGGAGGTGTAGCAAGCGGCGTAGCCGATGGATGCGTTTGCATGGTCGACGTCGCCGAAAGCGTGGATTCGCGGTGAATTTTTGTCGACACGCGTTCCATCGCCGAGGGAAGTTTTTCCTTTATCTCCGCCTCGTGTATAGATTTTATCGAGTTTGACCAATGTGTATTTTTCCTTAGGTTTAGGTAGAAGAAAGGGCGAGGGTGAGGAGGAAAAAGGCGATAACGAGGATTTGGAGATAGATTCGGTATCGCATAATTTTGTTTCCGTAGGTAGCGGAGAAGCTGCCTCCTTTGACCATGGAGACGAGTCCCAAAGCGAGGACGGCGACGAGCAAAACGAGGGTGATGGTCATAAAGCTGAAGGCGAGGGAAGACATATGGATTTTTTTGGATTTTGGTGGTTTGGGGAGGGATGATTTTTTGTATTTTATGTTAAGATTGTGAGAATGGCAATCTTGTAGTGGTGAGGGTGACGAGATAATTGGAGAGGAGAGAGTTTATGTTGATGGAGATAGTGGCGGTGACGCGAGGATTGCCGAAGGAGGAGCAAGCGTTGTTGCGTAGGTACGGTGTGCGCATGAGGGGTTGGTTGGAGGTGAGGACTGTGAGAACGGAGTCTGCGGCTTTGAAGGTTTTGGAGGAGAAGATGAGGCGTGGTTGGCAGACGGTGATGATGGACGAGCGGGGAGAGGATATGGGGAGCAGGGAGGTTGCGGAGCGGGTTTGTCGTGCACGGGATGAGCAAGGTTTTCGAGGGATTCGTTTTGTGATTGGAGGTTCGGAGGGATTGTTGCCGAGGTGGCGTGAGGAGGTGGATTGGAGTTGGTGTTTTGGTCGGGTGACGTGGCCTCATCATTTGATGCAGGTGATGTTGGCGGAGCAGCTCTACCGAGTGAGGAGTATTATGGAGGGTCATCCGTACCATCGTGAGTGAGGTTGAGGAGGCTTTGTCGGATAAGTTTTTTGTCTGATTTTGAGAATTCGAATTGGGCGAAGAGTTCGGGAAGTTTTGCATTTGAAGAGACGAGGGTTGCGAGTCGTTGATGCCATGAGTCTAGGGAATCGATATTTTGAGGGATTTGGGGGGGGATGAGGGGCGTGAAGAATGGGTTGATTTTGAGTGATTGTATGAGGAGGAGTGCTTTTGAGGGTTTGGGTGTTGAGAGGAGTCCTTTGATTTCTTGTCCTTTTCTGGCGGGAGAGAGTTTTTGGATTGAGTGGGCGTGTTGAGAGAGTGCGAGGATGATGTCTTGGGAGAGGGGTATGGAGGAGTGATGGAAGGGTGAGATGAATCTTAGGAATCTCAAGATTCGGAGGTGGTCTTGTGCGAGGCTGATGTGTGGGGGTGAGACGAAACGCAACTGTCGGAGGATGATGTCATTTTGCCCTTGATGGAAATCGAAGATCTGTCCTTTTGAGTCGAGGTAGAGAGCGTTGATTGTGAAGTCTCGTCGGAGGCAGTCTTGAGATATTTGGTTTGTGGGGGCGATGAGGGCTTGCCGTCCGTCTGAGGAGAGGTCGATGCGGAGGGTGGCGATGTCTGCATGGAGGTTGTGATGGATGGTGACGGAGAGAGAGGAGTAGCGTGGATAGAGGGTGTATAGGGAGAGGTTGAGTTTATGGAGGGTGTGGATGACGGTGTTGAGGGGGGGGGAGGTGGCGATATCGAGGCTTGGG
>CAKMZR010000101.1 GCA_929200455.1 uncultured Alphaproteobacteria bacterium
TAGATGGTGTTGGGGTCTTTGATTCCTGTATTTTTGATTTTTGCGATTTCTTCTTGATTTTTTGGTTGAAGCTGTCCCATGAAGAATCCGTTGGTACATTGGAGAGCACAAGCGGCGATGACTCCCTCGGGTGCACCGCCGATTCCGAAGTAGGCATCAGAGAGGGTGCCGGGTAGGGACGTTTCAATGGCGGCTTTGATATCGCCATCTTGGAGGAGCATGACGCGGACTCCTTTTTCGCGAAGAGCATTGATGTCGTGATAATGGCGTTCTCTATCGAGGCAGGAGACGGCCATATTTTCGAGGGGTTTTCCCATGAATTGGGCGAGAGCGTTGATATTGTGGAGTACGGATTTTTCGAAGGAGATGATTCCTCTTGGGAGTTGCACGGAAGTTGCGAATTTTTTCATATAGACATCGGGAGCTCTGAGCATGTGATCTTTTTTTGAGGCGGCGATGATGGAGATGGCGTCGGGTCTATTTTCTGCGGTGAGAGTGGTTCCTTCGAGGGGGTCTACGGCGATATCGATGGCGAGTTGAGCATTTTGTTGACCGAAGGTTTCGCCGCAGTAGAGCATGGGAGCTTTATCGCGTTCGCCTTCGCCGATGGCGACGCGTCCTTGGACGGGAAGATTTTTTATGGCGAATCGCATGGCTTCGACGGCGGCTTGGTCTGCGGCGATATTGTCTCCTTTTCCGCGCCAAGAGACGGCGGCAAAGGCGGCGGCTTGTGTTGCGACGTGGAGTGCGTGCGTAAGGGCGGCCCAATTATGGGAATCGGCAGGGGAGGGTTGATCATTCATGAGAGAGGCAGGGGTTTGTGATTGGATTTGGTTGGATGTGAACGGGCTTGAAGCCCCTCGATTGCTGCCTTGAAGTTTGACCGAGTCTTGGCTCGAAATTGAAAGTGTGATCGTGACAAGACGAGGCAGACTTGGGAGATAGTAAGTTTTTGAGGGGGAAAAAGCAAGACATATGGTTTTTAAGAGCTGGGAGAGGGTTTGAGGATACGAAAGTATTGCATGGAGGAGACGAGGGGTTCTGAAGATGAGGGTTGAGAGATTTGGGCGATATCTTTGAAGGCTTCTTTGATGTGAGCAAGGGGAGTGTCGTGTGTGATGAAGACGAGGTCGACAAGAGAGGGTTGATTTCCGTACTGAGACATGGAATGGACGGAGATGAGGTGGTCTGAGAGGACGCGAGAGATGGTGGCGAGGACTCCATAGTTATCGGGGACTTGGAATCGGAGGTAGAAGGGGCAGGTGTATTCTCCCTGAGGGGTAAGTTTTGCGGGGGGGCGGGGCTTGGATTGAAGAGGGGTGGTGTGTGCGGAGTCGTTCATTTGTGCGAGGTTAATAATATCGGCAACGACGGAAGAGGCTGTCGCTCCTCCGCCGGCCCCTGGTCCGGTGAAGCTTAGGGAGCCGACGGGTTCGGCTTCTACGGAGATGCAATTCATGACGCCATTTATGGGGTAGAGGATGTGATTTTTGGGTACGAGAGCGGGAAAGACGGCAACGGTGATGGCGTTACGGTTTTGTTCTGTGATGCCGACGAGCTTGAGGGTGAATCCCATATTTTGAGCGTATGCCATGTCGAAATTGGTGATGGAAGAGATGCCTTCGATAGGAATTTCGTGGAAAGGCACGGGGCGTCCAAAGATGATGCGGGCGATGAGGGCGATTTTGTGAGCACTGTCATAGCCTTCGATGTCGGCTTCAGGAGAGGCTTCGGCGAATCCTTTATCTTGGGCGTCTTTGATAAGTTCTTGGAGGGTTCCGCCCCCAGTCGCCATTTGGGAGAGGATGAGGTTGCAGGTCCCGTTGATGATGCCGCTTACGTGATGGACTTTGTTGGCAGCCAGACTGTTTTTGAGGGCGTTGATGATGGGGATTCCGCCGGCAACTGCGGCCTCGAAAGCGACAATTTTTTGATTTTTTTCGGCTTTTTCCCAGAGAGTCTCACCTGATTCGGCGAGCATGGCCTTATTGGCACTTACGAGATGTCGTCCCTTGTCAAGTGCGGCCTCGGAGACTTCAAAGGCGATGCCGTCTTTTCCTCCGATAAGTTCGATGATGGCATCAGCAGGAGCCTCTTGGACCATGGAGAGAGGGTCGTCATACCACTGAGGGTTCCAAGGAAGTTCTGAGGTTGAGAAGGATCGTTGTTTGTGGGGGTTGCGTGCGGAGAGTCCTGTGATGACAAGGGGTCTTCCAGCCTTTGAGCTTAGGTCGTCGGCGTGGTGGTGGAGAAGGTTGACAACGCTTGATCCGACAGTGCCGAGTCCGGCAATGGCGACGCGAAAGGGAGGAGGGTTCATGGCAAACGATCCGAGACGAGGGGTGTAAAAACAAAGGCTGTGTAAAAGTGAAGGCGGTGTCACCGAGCCTACAGGAAATGTTCTAGCAGAAGAGGAGGGGATAGGCTAGCCCTCTCATGGTGTGAGAAGCGAAGGTGAGGATTAAGGAAGGAATTCGGAGTCTTGAGAGGGAGGGTTTTGTTCCCATTCGTCTAATTTTTGGAGGAGCCACTGTTCGCTTGTATTGACGTTTTGGTTGTCTTTGAGGGAGTGGTAGATGATGGTATTTTCTGCAAGGTCGGGGGTTGAATTTTGGGGGGGCGTTTTTTCTTCTTTTGGCTCTGGGGCTTTGAGAGCAGGAGATAGGACACGGGCACGCGCAGTGATTTCGTCGCGTTGTTGTTGCTTGTAGAGTGAAGGTCGAGACCATTTTCCGGCGTCTGTTCCTTCGAGTTCTTTTCGACGTGCTTCAATTTTGGCTTGTTGTTCTGCGCGAATTTGGGCTTTTTCTGCCCGTTCCAAGATTTGTTTTTGACGTTGTTGTTCGTTGGAAAGAGAGATGACGTCTTGATGGTCTTTTCGTCGTTTTTTTCGGAGTTCAGCCCACTGTCCCATGACTTTTTTGCCATAAGGTTGTCCGAATTCCTGTTTTCTTGAGTGGTATCCTTCGACAGCATGAGACCAAGTGCCGAGGTCTTTTTTGAGGGAGACAAGGAAGTTGGCGGCGTAAGCGGTATTGTAGATGGGGTCGAACATTTCCGCGAGGTCTGAGAAGGCATTTTTGTGGTAGCGGACATTGATCTGCATACAGCCGATGTCGATATTGGAGATTCCGTGGGCGAAGAAGGTTTCAGCGGCGTTGATGGCGAGTTCTGGTGTTTCGTAGAAGTGTCCTTTTCCGTTGACGGTGAGGGACCATGGCCAGATGAGCGGATTTTTTTCTGTACCTTGCCAGCGTCCGGCTTCGACGAGGGCGATGGCGGTGAGGAGGTCTTGGGGAATATCTTTTTGTTTTTCAGCTTCTGTGATGCTTTGGTGGCAGACATCGCGAGGAAGTTTCCCGTCAAAGACGGTGTCGGCAAGGGATCCTGAAAGGGGGTGTCCGTCTACGGAAGTGATATTGAAATGGGTTTCTTGAGCGGATAGGAAGGCGAAAGGGGAAAAAAAAACGAAGAAGAGAGCGGAAACACGCACATAGTTCTTGATGAATGCCACGAACATCTTCACACTATGTTTAGGGTTGTGTGTATTTTTTCTTGAAATGTTAAGGCTGGGAAGCATGATGGTTAGGGGGAATTTGAGAGGGTGGGAGTCTTGAGGGCGGTTTTTGAAGGCGGTTTTACGTCAGGTTGTGAGGAAAGAGCGAGACGAAGACATGAGGATAGGTACTGATAGGATTGTGACAGGAAAAAGGCAAAAGGTAAAGGGTCTTGAGATGTGCTGTTTGGGTTTCTGGTTGTGTGAAGAGAAGCAAAGGGAGATGAGATGATGGGAAGAGGAGGAATAGTCTTTCTTTTGTGGATGAGTGGGGTGTTGACGGTTTTGTGGTCTATGCCTGTGTATGCGGATATAGCGGACGCGATGAAGTACTTTAATCGTGGTGATTACACGAAGGCGTTTCGAGAGTTTCGGAAGCTTGCGAACGAGGGGAACGTGGAGGCCTATTTTATTTTGGGTCGATCTTACGCGGAGGGAGACGGTCTTGATAGGGATTATGGGAAGGCTATAGATTTTTTGAGGAGTGCGGCGGATTCTGGACATGCGGAAGCGGCGTTGATGTTGGCGGTTCTTGCAGAAGAAGGTCGAGGTGTGGGTCCTGACGCACACATGGCACGTCGTTATTTTCGTATAGCGGCGGACAAGGGCGTGAACGAGGCACGTTTTCGCCTTGCGTTGATGTTGGAAAGGGGAGAAGGCGGTGCGTTGGATCCGTCTGAGGGCTTGCGTTACTTGAAACTTGCAGCAGACGAAGGCGATCCGGATGCGGCCTTTCATTACGGAACACTGTTGGAGGAGGGTCGGTATGTGCCACGAAATTTTGAGTTGGCGTATGATTATTATGATTTGGCGGCGTTGCAGGGTCACTTGAATGCGATTTACAACATAGGTGTGATGTATTTTTACGGTCGTGGCTTGTTGGCAAGTGAAGAGGAGGCTTTTCGTTATTTTGAGATAGCCGCAGAGCGTGGATTCCCTCGGGCACAAAACCATGTGGCGTGGATGTACAAGTATGGGAGGGGTATAGGACAAGATTTTGAGAAGTCTGCACGTTACTATCGTTTGGCGGCGGAGCAGAATTTTCCGGATGCACAGTTGAACATGGGTTTATATCTTGTGGCGGGACTTGGTGTAGCGAAGAATTATGATGAGGCGGCTTCTTATTTTGAGGATGCGGCCCGTCAGGGGGATAGGGAGGCTCAGTTTGATTTGGGATTGATGTATTTTTATGGTCTTGGGGTGGAGCAGAATAGGATGATAGCTTCGGAACTGTTTAGGTTGTCGATGAACAAAGGTCTGGATAGGGCGGAAAAGTTTTATCATTTGGCTTTGCAAGGGTTGCCGAAGACGGAGGAGGAAGAGGAGTTTGAGCCTGAGGATATAGAAGATATTTTTGATGTGAATCGTCTTCGGGAAGAGGAGCCTAAGCAGAATGAGAACTGAGGGTACAATAGGGTGAAAAAAGGGTGGAAAGGTTCGAGAGAATGGGTTAGAAGCGGTGAGGATTTATTGGTTGTGTATTCTGCATGGCAGTAGAAGTATAGGGAGAGAGTGTTGAAAGTTATAGTTGGCGTGAAGAGGGTGATAGATTACAATGTGCGTGTACGGGTGAAGTCGGACGGTTTGGGAGTTGATCTTGACAATGTGAAGATGGCGATGAATCCGTTTGATGAGGTTGCGGTGGAGGAGGCTATACGGCTGAGGGAGAGAGGTCTTGCGGAGGAGGTGGTTGTGGTGAGTGTGGGAGGGAGTAAGAGTCAGGATGTCTTGAGGATGGCGTTGGCATTGGGGGTGGATCGTGCGATTTTGGTGGAGTGTGAGGGAGAAGTGGAGCCCTTGCAGGTGGCGAAGATTTTGCGGGGTGTGTGTGAGAGGGAGAGTCCACGGATGGTATTATTGGGTAAGCAGGCGATAGATGATGATTCGAATCACACGGCACAGATGTTGGCGGGTTTATGGGATTGTCCTCAGGCGACGTTTGTGTCGTCGATGGAGGTTGATGGAGATGGCGTGAGGGTGGGTCGAGAGGTTGACGGGGGTATAGAGAAGATTTGGGTGGGTTATCCTTGTGTGGTGTCTGTAGATTTGCGTTTGAACGAGCCACGTTATGCGTCATTGCCGAACATTATGAAGGCGAAGAAGAAGCCTTTGGAGGTGATTTCTGCGTTGGATGTGGGTGTGTCTGTGGAGAATCGTTTGGAGGTTGTGAGGGTTGAGGAGCCACCTGAGCGTGCGCGAGGTGTGAGGGTTGGAGATGTGAAGGAGTTGGTGTCGGGTTTGAGGGCTTCTGGGATATTGTCGGAGGATTAGGATGTCTATTTTGGTTGTATTGGAGGGAGAGGGAGACGCGTTGTTGCCGAGCAGTTTGAGTGCGGTGACGGCGGGCGTGAAGATGGGGGGTGGAGCTGATGTTGTGGGATGTATTTTGGGTTCTGGTGATTCTGCGATGGGTTTGGCGGAGGCGGCTTCGA
>CAKMZR010000102.1 GCA_929200455.1 uncultured Alphaproteobacteria bacterium
GGGTTTTTATTAGTTTTTTTGGGAGTTTTTTGGGGGGTTGTGGGGGCGTGGTGGGCGAGTGATTTTCTGAACGGTCTGGGGATATTGATGCCTCCGCCGCCTGGGAGAGATTTTGCTTATCCGTTATTTTTCACGATAAGGCCTTGGATGTTTGGTTCTATTGTGGTGGTGAGTACATTTCTTTGTGCTCTGAGTGCTCTATTTCCTTCTTTGAAGGCGAGCAAGGGCACGGTGGCGTTGTCTTTACAAGCTTAGGAGAAAGAGATGAAGGAGAGAGCGGTTTCGGAAGAGGGTTTGGTTTTTATTTATTTTTTGTTGGCGGGATTTGTATTGTTTGTGTTTTTGATGGCGGGAGCCTGTGTTGGGGGAGGGTTGGCGTGGGCGGAGACTGAGGGTGGCAAGAACGATAGGGAGGCTTGGAACATTATCGCAAGAGCCGATGATTGGCGTCAAGGTCGGGAGGGAGCGGGAGAGGGAGAGGCTTTGAGGATTGACATTATGTTGAAGAAGCAAGAAACGGATGGGGGTAAGGAAGTGACGATGCCCTATCGTGTGTGGGCCCGAGGCCGTCGTGCGTTGGTTGAGATGAAGGATAAGAAGACCTTTGGTCAGAGGGTCTTGATGGATGAGCAGTCTTTGTGGCTCTATACGCCGAAGAGCAAGAGGTTGATAAGGGTGAATCCGCTTCAGCGTTTGATGGGCGATGCGAGTTACGGAGATATTGGTCTGACGCGTTGGACTTTGGATTATGATGTGTTTTGGGATGAGGAAAGGGAGGGTGAATGGCGGGATCATAAGGTGTATCAATTGGTTCTTGAGGCCAAAGACAAGCGTGCGACCTACACGAAGATGAAGGTGAAAGTGGATAGGGAGACGGGGGTTCCTTTGTATGCGGAGGCTTATGTGCGGAGCGGGAAGAAGTTGAAGGAGATAGAGTTTGGTTCTCGAGGAGAGGTGGGGGGTCGTGAGATTATAAGGGAGACAATTTTTAGGGATGTTCTTCGAGGGGGTCGTCAAACGGTGATGGAGGTGAAGGATTTGGAGACGAGGAGTTTTCGGGATGTGTATTACACGAAGCATGGCATGAAGTCTCGTCTTCCTGAATGAGAATTTTTTTGAGGAGAGGTGAGGAAGATGAAGGGAGGAATGGGTATGGGGTTATTGAGACTGGGATTTGTGGTGTGGATATGTTTGGGTTTTTGGGGTTTGGGATGGTCTGAGGATAGGGGGGAGGGTGATGTCTTTTTGGGCGATGTGTTTTTTGATCCGTTGACTTTGTATGAGGGTGTGAGTGTCCATGGGGGCGGGGATCATTTTTTGGATGGCGTGGAGCATCAGGGTCGCAAGGCACGTGAGGATTGGGGTATACGGACGGGCGTTCTGCAGGGTGTGTCTGTGGGGAATCTGTTGGGGATTGAGTCTTTGAGCGGACGTATGTCTGTACGAGCTGAAGAAAGGGCGAAGGTGTGGTCAGAGGGTGGAGGGGAACAGAATCCGCGTGTGTCCTTGCGAGAGTTTTATGGGTCTTATGAGACAGAAGCGGGACACAGTGTGGAATTGGGCAGGGTTCTTTTGCCGTGGTCTGAGGGCTTGGCGTTTCGTGTGCTTGATGTGTGGGAAAGGGGAGGTTTGAGGGGAGGAGACATAGAGGATGTTTATGGTGACGAGGAGGGTCGGGTGTCTTTGGTGTTTCGTTATTTGGGAGAGGGATGGTCTTTAGAGGCAGTGGCGGGAGGAGAGGGTGAGGGTGAGGTGAGTACGGAGGCTAGGGAGAGGGGGGATTATGAGGAGGCTTGGTATCACGGTTTGCGTTGGCTTGGTCGTGTGGGGGAAGTGGATACGAGTTTGGTATTGCATGGAGGTGCTCGTCGTCGTTTGGGTGTGGGGGGATCCTTTTTTTACGGATTGAATGAGAATTTGTCTTTTCGTGGAGAGGGATTTGTGCGTGAGGGTATGCTGCGTCTTATGGACGGTCGTGTGATAGGTAAGCTTGGGGATCGGTTGGTGGAAAAGAATCCTGTGCGGACGTGGGAGGAGTCTTCTTCGACGTTGTACCCGAGGTTTGCGTTGGGCTTTCAGTGGACGGGACGTTTGGGAGGGGAGGTGTATCATGACGTGGTGGTGGAATATATGTATGATCACCGTGGACTTGATGATGGGTCATGGGAGAGGTGGAAGGGTCTTGTGAAGGAGCATGAGGAGACGGTATTTCCGTCGACGGCAGAAGGTTTTGCGATGCGTGGTCTTGTGTTGAAGAATTTGGGTTATGACGGTTTGACGTTACAAGGAGGGGGAGGTTTGATGAGGCGTCACTATATTTTTGGTCGATGGAAGCCTGATTTTCAGCCTTGGTCGCCGTCGTTGAGTGCTCTTTGTACGTGGGACAGTTGTCGTTTGGGAGCGGACATGTCGTACCGTACTTTTGGTTCGCCTTTGGAGTGGCGATGGGGGGGGCGTATGCATGTGGGCGAGGGAGGAGCCTTTGGTGTTTTGCCTGAGTCTTATAGTGTGGAGATGGGATTTTTATTTTACGGAGGTTAGGGAGAAGGGTGTTCTGCTGGCAAGGGCGGCATTGAGGGTGCCGCTGTCGAGGTAGTCGAGTTCGCCTCCCATGGGTACGCCTGGGGCGATTCGGGAGAGGGAGATGTGCGGAAATTCTTTGAGGAGATGGGCGATGTAGTGGGCGGTGGTTTGTCCGTTTGCGGTCATGCTTGTGGCGATGATAATTTCTGAGAGTTTGGGGTATAGGGAGATATGGTGGGTAAGTTTTCCGAGGTGGGTATCGTGAGGACCGATGCCGTCGATGGTGGAGAGTGCACCGCCTAAGACGTAGTAGAGTCCGTGGAATTCGCCGGCATTTTCCATAGCCCAAAGGTCTGGCACATGTTCGACGATGCAAAGGAGGGTGTTGTCGCGTTGTGTATTGAGGCAGATGGAGCAAAGGGGTTCGTGTTCTGAGGGAGGGTGGAAGGCGAGGTTGTGACATCGGGAGCAGGAGTGGGCGTTGTCGTGTAGGTTTTGGAGGGTAGAGATGAGGGGGTTTAGGTTTTGTGATTTGTTGAGGAGGAGGTGGAAGAGGAGTCGTTGAGCTGATCGTGGTCCTAACCCTGGAAGTTTGGCTATATGTCGGATGAAGGGTTCGAAGTGGGTATTCATGGTGGGTCTTGTTTCTATTGGGTGTATGTGTTGAGATTTGTGAGGGGGTTACGGGGCTTGTGTGGATTCTGGGGAAAGGTTTTCTGAGAGTTTTTGGATTTGTTCTTGTTTTTTGAGGTGTTCGAGGAGTCGTTGTTGGATGGAGTTGAGGAGTTTGGAGGCATCACCTGGATTGTGTTGCGAGAGGTGTGGGGCGATTGTGTATAGGTTTAGGGATTGGAGGAAATGGAGTGCGTGTTCGAGTTTGTGTTGGGAGAGGAAGGAGACGATGTCTTCTTGGGAGGAGAAGGATTGCGTCCACAGGGCTTCGAGGAGTTTTTCTTGCAGGCGTTTGAGGCTAGGATTTTGGGGTTGCAGATGGGAGAGGAGGAAAGAGAATTCGTTGAGGAGGTTTGGGTATTGGATGAAGGTGAGGAGGGCGAGGAAAGTTTTTCGTTCTGTGAGGAGTGAGAGGGAAGGGTTTGGGAGGTTGGATTGAGGGGTTATATTGTGGGGGGTTGTGTGATTTTGGTTGCGGCGTAGGTTCCAGAGTTGGTTTTTGATATCTGCACGGAGGTGTTTTTGTAGGGTGCTGTCTTTGATTTCCGAGGTGTGTTCGAGAGTTTCTTTTTCGATGAGGGCGAAGTGTTCGGGTGTGTGCAGGGGGTATTTTTGTTGGATGATGTGCCATAATTTTTGGCTTAGGGGTTGAGGATTGTCGATGAGTTTTTGGAATTCTTGATTTTTTCCTGAGGAGAGAAAGCTATCGGGGTCGTATCCGTCGGGAAGTTGGGCGAAGGCGAGAGATTTTTGGGCAGAGATGAGGGGTAGAGCGAGGTTGAGGAGTCTTTCTGAGGCTTGTTTTCCTGCGTTGTCTCCGTCGAAGCAGATGACGGGGTTATGGGAGAAGTTCCACAGGGTTTGGATGTGGTGTACGGAAGCGGCGGTTCCGAGGGCGGCGACGGCGAGTGTGAATCCGTGTTGGTGGAGGACGATGACGTCCATATAGCCTTCGACGAGGATGATGGGTTTTTTGAGGGTTCTTGCTTTTTTTGCGACGTGGCTATTGAAGAGGACTTGATTTTTGTCGAAGAGGGGAGAGGTTTTGGAGTTGATATATTTTCCTGTTTGAGCTTTTGTGTGGTCACCGAGGAATCGTCCGCCGAAGGCGATGACTTGTTGTTGGATATTGGTGACGGGTATCATGAGTCTGGAATGGAAGAAGGAGAGAGCGTTGTTTGTGCCTGTGAGTCCGAGGGTTTGGATATCGCGAAAGAGGCATCCTTGTTCTGAGAGGTGTGAGACGAGGGCGTTTCGGTCTTGGGGAGCCCATCCGATTCGGAAGAGTTTTATGGTTTCGTGATTGAGTTTTCTTTCTTTGAGGAGGTATTGAAGGGCGTAACGGCTTTCTGCGTTGTCGGCGTAGAGGTTGTGTTGGAACCAGAGGGTTGTTTTTTCCATGACGTTGAGGAGTTGAGCACGGAGGTTTTCTTTTTCTTGTTGTTCTGGCGTGTCTAGGGGTAGGGGTAGGTGATGGGCAAGGGCGAGTTCTTTTACGGCTTCCGGGAAGGTGATTCCTTGGTGTTGGGTGAGGAAGGAGAGGGCATTTCCCGAGGCGCCACACCCGAAGCAGTGGTAGAGTCCTTTTTCGTCATTGACGTGGAAGGAGGGTGTTTTTTCTTGATGGAAGGGGCAGAGTCCCGTGTGTGACTGTCCACGTTTTTGGAGTTTGGTGTGGGAGGAGAGGAGTTGAACGATGGAGACTCGGGAGAGGAGTTCGTCGATAAACTGCTGAGAGAACGAGGCCATGATGAGAGCTTAGCGATCTTAGGGTGTCGTCTTTTTTGTGTTGTTGTTGCGGGGGGTGAAGGGAAATGGATGTGAAAGGAAGTGGGTTGTGAAAGGAGATGGGTGTGAAGGGAAATGGGTGTGAAAGGAGATGGGGGGTTGAGGGTTGCGGGAGTGGGTTAGGCTTTTCTGTGTGCGAGCATTTGTTTGATTTCTGAGATGTGTTTAGCGGGATTGAGTCCTTTTGGGCAAGTATTGGTGCAGTTCATGATGGTATGGCAACGGTAGAGTCGGAAGGGGTCTTCGAGTTGGTCTAGTCGTTCTCCGGTGGCGTCATCTCTTGAGTCTGCGATGAATCGGTATGCTTGTAGGAGTACGGCGGGTCCGAGGTAGCGGTCGCTATTCCACCAGTAGCTGGGGCAGCTTGTGGAGCAGCAAAAGCAGAGGATGCACTCGTAGAGTCCGTCGAGTTTTTGTCGTTCTTCGATGGACTGGACTCGTTCTTTATGGGGGGAGGTTTCCTCGTTATTTTTGAGCCAAGGTTCGATGGAAGCGAGTTGGGTATAGATTTCGTTGATGTCTGGAATGAGGTCTTTGACGACGGGTCTATGGGGTAGGGGGAAGACGGGTATTTTGGCGGAAGATATTTTTTTGATGGGTTGGGTGCAAGCGAGGGTATTGGTTCCGTTGATATTCATGGCACAAGATCCGCAGATTCCTTCTCTGCAAGAGCGACGGAAGGTGAGGGAGGGGTCTATATGGCTTTTGATGTAGATGAGGGCATCGAGGACCATGGGTCCGCAAGCTTTGAGGTCGATGGAGAAGGTATCGATTCTGGGACGTTTTTTGTCGTCGGGGTTCCATCGGTAGATGGAGAAAGTTCTGGGTTGTTTGGGATTGTCTGGTGCGGGCCAATGTTTGCCTTTGGTGAGTTTGGAATTGGGGGGGAGTGTAAGTTGAACCATGGTAGAAATCCGTATTTTCTGGAGGTTTTGGGGAGGCGTTGTGTTTTTGGGCTGGGG
>CAKMZR010000103.1 GCA_929200455.1 uncultured Alphaproteobacteria bacterium
CCATTATAGCGTCTGGGGTCCATTCTGAGGGAGAGTCGTTTGATTTGTCGTTGAGCCATAAGGTATCCAAGTTTTCCGAAGAGGGAAGCATTGAAGCTTTCGCGGAGAGAGCCTGTGAGCATTTTCATGATTCCTTCTCCTGTTTTGATGGAGATATTCCCTGTGAATCCGTCTGTGACGATGACGTCTGTTTCGCCTAGAGGGATGAGGTTTGCTTCGAGGAATCCGTTCCATTGGAAGGGGAGGTCGCATTTTTCGAGGATTTGGGCGGCTTCTTGTATTTCTGTGCGTCCTTTTATGGCTTCGCTTCCTATATTGAGTAGGGAGACGCGAGGGCGTTTGATGTTGAGGGAAGTTCTGGCGTAGGCTTGTCCGAGTATGGCGAACTGGACGAGATTTTGGACTGTGCAGACGGTATTGGCTCCCATATCGAGCATGCATGATTCGCCGGATATGGTGGGCACGGGAGCGATGATGGCGGGTCTATGTATATTGGCGTTTGTTCCGAGCATGAAGAGGGAAATAGCCATGAGGGCGCCTGTATTTCCTGAAGAGATGATGCCATGAGCTTTTTTCAGATGCACGGCTTCGATGGCTTTTGTCATGCTTGATTCTTTTCGTCTTCTGAGGGCGAAAGAGGCTTTGTCTTCTGGAAGGACGGTATCGGGGCAGTGTATGATTTGGATATTGTTTTGGTTGAGGTTGGGGAAGGATTTGACGAGTGGGGAGAGCAATTTTTCTTCTCCGAAGAGGAGGAAGGAGGTATTGGGGACCCGTTCGAGGAAGAGGCTAAGTCCCGCGACGATTTCTTGAGGGGCGTTATCACCGCCCATGCCATCGATGGCGATGATGTGTGAAGAATTATTGGAGGTCATGGGGGTTGAGGTCTTTATTGTCTTTGGAAGGCTCCGGTGACGAGGGCTTGTTTGATATTTCCCTCTCCGAGTATTTCTTGAGCTTGTGTTGTGAGTCGGATTTGGAGGGTGGTTTTGTTGATACTTTTTTGGGAGGTGAGGGTATCGGTATACTGGTGGATAGCGGAGAAGAATCGGTCGCGGAGGGCTGTGAGTCTTTGGGAGGCTCTTTCGTGTTGTTCTTGTTTGTCGAAGGTGAGAGAGATTTGGAAGATGATGTAGCGTTCGACGCTGCCATTTCGGATGATGGGGACATTGATGGGTTCGATATCGAGGATGAAGTCTTTTTTGATGAGTCCGCGTGCTTCTTTGACGCGAGGGAGTTCGAGGTACCAGAAGAAGTAGAGTCCGGCACTAGCGATTCCGAAGAGTGCGACAATGATGAGCAGGAAGATGAAGAGTTTTTTGAGCATGGAAGTGGAATGAACAGGTTGGAGGGTTGGGCTGTGCGGGTTTGGAAGAAGAGAGGGGGGTAATTTTTTTATGGGGAAAGGAAAGACGTTGTTTTTGTTGAGTCTCTATTTTTTGATATTACAAATCTACGCCGATGGCATCTTTGATATGGTTGAATCCGTCCCGCTTGAGAAGAGAGACGAGTTCATCCTCAAGAGACTGTATCAGAGTCGGTCCGTAGTAGACAAGAGATGAGTAGATTTGGACAAGATGAGCTCCGAGTCGGATTTTGGTATAGACATCTTGCCCGGACATGATTCCGCCGGTGCCGATGATGACGAGAGGCAAGTGTGAGTAGTGGGTTTTTACGTGGGAAGCGAGGACTTTGAGGACGTGGTTTGCGAGGGGCAGCAGAGGATTTCCGCTGAGTCCGCCCTGTTGTGCGGCGAGGGGATGAGGAGGGTTGAGGTTCCGGGAGAGGGTGGTATTGGTTGCGATGAAGCCGTCTACATGGGAGGAGCAGGCACACGCGACAAGGGCGATAATTTCTTCATCGGAGAGGTCGGGAGAAATTTTGACGAGGATGGGTATTTTTTTCTCGAGGCTGTTGCGGGCGTTGACGGCGGTATTGAGGAGGGGTTTGAGGGCGTCGGGTTCTTGGAATTTTCGGAGTCCTGGAGTATTGGGAGAGGATACGTTGAGGACGAGGTAATGTGCATATTTTCCGAGGTTTTCGATGAGTTTTTTGATGTCTTCGAGGGGGGAGGGCGTGTTTTTATTGATTCCGATATTGATTCCGAGAGGGAGGGAGTGAGGGAGGGAGGAGACATTTTGGGAGAAGATTTCCATACCTTTATTGTTGAATCCCATGCGGTTTATGAGGGCTTTGTGATTAGGGATTCGGAAGAGTCGGGGTTTTGGGTTTCCTTTTTGGGGAAGGCAAGTGACGGTTCCCGCTTCTAGGAAGCCGAATCCGAGGAGGGAGAGTCCACGGATGGCTTCGGCATTTTTGTCGAATCCTGCGGCAAGGCCGATGGGTCTTGAGATGAGGGAGAGGGAGGGGGGGAGGTATGAGGAGGGGTTGAGGAAGTGGTGGGGGTTGGGAGAAGTTTTGGCGAAAAGCGGGACGAGAGAGGGGACGGAGAGGAGGGTGATGGCGAGTTGATGAGCGGTTTCTGGAGGGAGGAGATGGAGGCATTTTGCCCATAAGGGCGTGAGGTGGGGTTTGGGGTTCATGGTTTTTTGCGTGATGAGGGTTTGAAGAGTTCCATGAGTTGTGAAGTCATGACTTCTCCGAGGTGTTGTACGTCATTGATGGTGGTGGCATTTTTGTAGTATCGGGTGACGTCGTGTCCGATGCCGATGGCGAGCAATTCGACGTGAGAAGATTTTTCGATGAAGGCGATGACGTCACGGAGGTGGTTGTCGAGGTATTGTCCGTGGTTGGAGGAGAGGGTAGCATCATCAACGGGGGCGCCATCTGAGATGGTGATGAGGATGCGTCGTTTTTCGGGACGTTTCATGAGTTGAGAATAGGCCCATATGAGGGCTTCGCCGTCGATATTTTCTTTGAGGAGTCCTTCTTTGAGCATGGCACTGAAGGCAAGGCGAGAGGATCGGTAGGCGATGTCGGCATTTTTGTAGACGATGTGGAGGAGGCTATTGAGTCTGCCTGGATTTTTTGGTTTTCCGTCACTGATCCATTGTTCTCGTGGTTTTCCGCCTTTCCACATGTTGGTGGTGAATCCTAGGACTTCGACTTTGACGCCACACCGTTCGAGTGTACGTGTGAGGATGTCGGCGGTGACGGCGGCGACGGTGATGGGTCTCCCTCTCATGGATCCGGAGTTGTCGATAAGGATGGTGATGACGGAATCGCGAAATTCGGAGAGTTTTTCTTGTTTGTAGCTGGCGGGCGTTCCGGGGTTGACGATGACTCTGGCAAGACGCGATGTGTCGAGCCAGCCATCATCGAGGTCGAAGGCCCAGCTTTTGTCTTGTTGTGCGAGGAGGTAGCGTTGGAGTCGGTTTGCGGTACGCACGATGATGGGGGTAAGGTTTTCTGTGAAGTTGTCGAGGTCTTGACGCAGGGCGACGAGTTCGTCGTGGGAGGCAATGTGTTCTACGGAGACGGTTTGGTCGTATTCGCGGGAGTAGACGGAGTATTGTTTCCAAAGTTCTTGATGGAGGTGGGTATGTTCTTGGAAGGAGGGGTCGAAATCGTCGTTGTCTGACATATTGAGTTCGTCATGTTCCGAGCTTGAGGAGGAGTCGCTCCATTCTGAGTTTTCGCTGGAAGAATTTTCTTCTTGTCCTTGTGACATGGGATTGTTGAGTTCGGAATTGTCGTCATTTTGCGAGGCGTCGTCTTCGCTGTTATTTTCTGGATTTTCGTGATTTTGGTTGTCTTGAGTATTTTCTGAGTTGTCGTCTTGGTCGTTTGGGGGGAGTTGACGTGCGAGGGCTTGCCACAGGTGGGAGATGGTTTCGTGGGCTTTTGAGGCGAAGAGTTTTTGGTTGTCGGAGAGTTGGGCAAGGGTATTGAGGTCGTCACCGATGGCGTCTTCAATATCTTGGAGCCATTCGTTGCACGTTTTTTGGATGGATTCGGGAGGAGCTTCTCCGGTGATTCGTTCTCTGAGGATCATAGAGACGACGTGAGGGAGTAAGGTTTTGCTTTTGGTTTCTGCGTTGATCACATGTGGATTTGCGGCGAGTTCTTTTCCGAGATGTTGCGTAATATTGTGCTGGAGTCCTTTCATGGTGTGTCCACGCCAAGAAAGAGCACGCGTGCGTTCCATGGCGTCGAAGATTTCGCAGGCGTCAGGATTTTGGGGACGAAGTTTTGCGTGGGTTTTGGCGTTATGACACCGTTTCCAAAGGGCTTGGGCATCGAGTTGTCCTCTACGGAGGTTCCATTCTTCGTGGGAGAGGGTTTCGGGAATGGGGGGGAGGGTGACGGCACTATGGTCGTTGTCGTGGGCGTGAGATTGGCCTTTGTGGATTACGGGACATTGGGGTTGTCCAGAGAGGGCGTGGACGAGAGCGACTTCTGTATTTTGGCAGTGCGGGGAAGGTTCATGCGGGTTGTTTTGATGGGGTTTGTGCATGATGTTCGCCTTTTTGGGGCTTGAGACTATGAGTCTGAGGTTTTGAAGATGTCGTGATTGAAGACGCGTTGGTAGTGTTCGGCGATGATGGACTGTTCGCTCTCGTCGCAACGGTTGAGGAAGGAGAGTTGGAAGGCGAGGTGGGGATTATTGAAGATGTCTGTATTTTCTGCCCATGAGATGACGGTTCTTGGGCTCATGACGGTAGAGATTTCGCCGTTTATGAAGCTTGATCGTGTGAGTTCTGCAACGGCGATCATGCGTTCTACGAAGGATTTGCCTTCATTATTGTTGAGGGTTGGAATTTTCCCGAGAACGATTTTTTCTTCTATATGTCTGGGGAGGTAGTTGAGTTGGGCAAGAATAGACCACCTATCCATTTGTCCTTGATTGATTTGTTGGGTTCCGTGGTAGAGTCCAGAGGTATCGCCAAGGCCTATGGTATTTGTGGTTGCGAAGAGTCTGAAGAAGTTGTGTGGATGGAGGACTTGATTTTGGTCAAGGAGTGTGAGGGCCCCGTTTGCTTCGAGGACGCGTTGTATGACGAACATGACGTCAGCCCGTGCGGCATCGTATTCGTCGAAGCAGAGTGCGACGGGATTTCTGAGCGACCAGGGGAGGATTCCTTCGAGGAATCGGGTGACTTGTTTTCCCTGTTCGAGGACGATTCCGTCCCGTCCGATGAGGTCGAGTCTGCTGATGTGGCTGTCGAGGTTGACGCGGATGCAAGGCCAGTTGAGTCTGGCGGCGACTTGTTCGATGTGGGTAGACTTGCCGGTTCCGTGGTACCCTTGGATGATGACGCGTCGGTTAAACATAAATCCGGCGAGGATGGCAAGGGTTGTGTTTGGGTCGAAGACGTATGATTCGTCGATGGCGGGAACGTGTTCGCTTGTGATGTTGAAGGCTTTGACGGGGAAGGGTATTTCGCACCCGAAGACTTTTTTTGTGTCGAGGGTCTGTGTATAATGTTCTTGTGAGGGGAGTTGATGTGTTTGGAGGGAAGTCATAACGCGTGAATCTGTCGGTCTTTGAGGTTTATGTAAGGGGTTCCTGAGAGGAAAATAGTCAAAAAAGGTGTGAATGTATAGAGAGAAGATGGAGAAAAAGTTGGCACGTATGAAGAAGTCTGAGATAGAGGGTATGTTTGGCGTGTGGTCGTTGAAGAATCCGGAGCCACGAGGGGAGCTTCATTATACGAATATTTACACGTTGTTGGTGGCGGTGGTGTTGTCGGCACAGGCGACGGACAAGGGGGTGAACAAGTGTACGGTTTCTTTATTTGAGAGGGTGGAGACGCCTTGGGCGATGTTGGAGTTGGGGGAGGAAGGGTTGAAGGAATACATTCGTTATATAGGTCTTTATCATACGAAGGCGAAGAATGTGATAAAGATGGCGGGCGAGTTGATAGAGCGCCACGGGGGTGAGGTGCCACGAGAGCGGGGAGACTTAGAAAAGTTGTCGGGCGTGGGTCGTAAGACGGCGAATGTGGTTTTGAA
>CAKMZR010000104.1 GCA_929200455.1 uncultured Alphaproteobacteria bacterium
GTCACAGAAGTCATCACCGCCGTCGCGTCCGCAGAAGCAAGCCTGCAAACCCTTGCGACCGTACATGTGCGACCGTGCGTGTGCGACCGTGCGTGACAAAGTCATCTCACACACCAAGAAATCTTGTACCAAGAAATCTTGCGTATGCCCATCTAGGCAAAATTCTTCCCTAAGTACTCTTGTCCCCTCTCGGCTCTCTTGGTAAGAGCACCTCCCCCCCCTCCTTCGGTGCAAAATCAAGACACCCCCCATCAAGACACCCCCCGCTCCCTCCGTTCAGAACAAAAAAAACTCCCAAAATCACATGCCGCAAAACCCCGAATCTGAAACAATACATCACACTTTTAAAACCCATAAAATCAAATATGTGCTATGCTCACCCTAGGTATACGCCTCCCCAAAACCCCAAACCCTAGACAATCCTCGTGACACCAGAAGAAGCCATCTCCATCGGACAAACCGCCATCTATGTCCTCCTGCAAGCAGCACTCCCCCTCCTCCTCATCGGACTCTTCGTCGGACTCCTCATCGCTTTCTTCCAAGCCCTCACCCAAATACAAGAAATTACACTCACCTTCGTCCCCAAAATCGTCGTCATCTTCATATCCGCCGCATTCCTCCTTCCCTACATGCTCGAACGCCTGACCTTCCTCATGAACATACTCGCAGACCGAATCATCGGCTTCGGAACTCCCCTACTCTAAACCCACAACAAATAAAACTACCCATGCTTCCTCAACTCCTCGCCACAGAAGTCTTCGTGTTCTTCGCCATCTTCTCCAGAATCGGAAGCGCCTTCATGCTCATGCCCACCATCGGAGAAAGCTTCAATAATACACGATCCAGACTCGCCTTCGCCATCGTCACTTCCATACTCCTCTTCCCCGTCATCTCACCCTCCATCCCAGGACTGCCCAGAAATCTCAACGGATTCATCTCCGTCATCTTCAGCGAAATCTTTATCGGCCTGTTCTTCGGGGCCATCATGCGCGCCGTCTTCATGATCGTCTCCGTCACAGGTACCATCATCGCCTTCGTCACAGGATTCTCTAACGCTCTCGTCTTCAACCCCGCTCTCTCAGACCAAGGAATTCTACAAGCCGTCTTCCTCACCCTCTTTGCCACTCTCGTCGTCTTCGCCACAGATACGCACCACTACCTCCTCAGAGGACTCATCGAAACTTACAGACTCTTCCCCCCCAACCAACTCCCAAATCTTGGCGATATCGCACAAAGCTTCGCTCTCTACTTCTCAAAAAGCTTCAATATCGGAATCCAACTCAGTACTCCCTTCATCTTCGCAGCCCTCATCTTCTTCATCTCCATCGGAATCCTCTCAAGACTCATGCCACAACTCCAAATCTTCTTCATCGCTATGCCTCTACAAATCATTATCGGACTCTTCATCTTCATTCTCTCCATAAGCTCCATCATGGCCATCTTCATCGACGTCCTGCGAACTTCCATCGTCTCCTTCCCCAACTTCTCATAAGGAAATATCATGGCAGAAGACAAACCTGAAGATTTCCAAAAAACCGAAGAACCTACACAAAAACGACTCGATGACGCCAGAAAAAAAGGCCAAGTCGCCACAAGCCGTGAAGTCAATACTTGGCTCATCCTCGCCGCAGGCGGAATCATGATCGCTTTCCTCATGCCTTCTTCCCTTGCTTCACTTCGCGATGTCATGGCCTTCACCCTCACTGAATCTTTCCGAATACCCTCCGATGCCGTCAGTATCGGGGCTCACTTCTGGAGCGTCATCAAAGTCGCTTTCGCCGCACTCTCCGCTCCCTTCATCATCCTCTTCGTCGCAGCTCTCCTCACAGGGATCGTCCAAAACGGCATCATCTTCTCCATCGAACCCGTCAAACCTAAACTCTCCAAAATCTCTCCCCTCGCCGGCCTCAAACGGATGTTCTCCTTCAAAAATCTCTTCGAATTCTTTAAAGGAATCTTCAAAATCTTTCTCATCATCATCGTCGCTTTCTTCGTCGCTGTCCCCTTCTTCCAAGATGTCGGGGCACTCCCCTTCCTCACACCCCTAAAATTACTCAAAGTCGTCTCAGACTTCACCCTCTACCTCCTCGCATCTTCTCTTGCTATACTCTTCGTTCTCGCCATGCTCGACCTCATCTACCAACGCATGAACAATATAAAAGAACTCAGAATGACCAAACAAGAAGTCAAAGACGAATTCAAAAATACCGAAGGCGACCCACACATCAAAGCAAAACTTCGCCAAATTCGTCACGAACGCGCACGACAACGCATGATGCAAGCCATGCCAAAAGCTGACGTCGTCATCACCAATCCCACCCACTATTCCGTCGCCCTCTCTTACCAACAAGACTCCATGAACGCTCCCGTCATGATCGCAAAAGGAGTAGACGAACTCGCATTTCGTATCCGCGAACGCGCCCAAGAACTCAAGATTCCCCTCTACGAAAATGCTCCCCTCGCAAGAGCACTCTACGCCGGCGTCGATATTGACGACGAAATCCCTCCCGAACACTACAAAGCCGTCGCCGCCATCATCGGCTACCTATGGCAGAAAAATCGTCAGCAAGGAGGGCAACCCGTCCAAGTCGATGGCCTCCCCCCTGGACTCAAAAATCCAGACGTCTCCATGACCTAAAAATATCTACAATCCGTAACGTTGCCAAAAACTCATCTCACGCAACTTAACGCTAAACGCTTCCACCCAATTCTCAGGAGCCATAAAACTTCCCGAAAGCAAATTCGAGACAAAACCCTTCTTGTCCTTCATCACACGAAACTTCACCTTCTTCCCATAAAGACGACGACATGTCTCATGCATGTGACCAATCTCGTCCACAAGTCCCATCTTCAACGCCTCCTCACCCGTCCAAAAATCTCCAGAAAACATCTTCTTCGCACTCCCCTTCAATGAATCTCCGCGACGATCCTTCACATACGCTATAAATTGATCATGTATCCCCTTTTGAAGCCCCTTAATATGCTTCACGTCATCCTCCTTCAGTGCCTCAAAAGGATCAAGACGAGACTTGTTCGTCCCAGACGTAATCACACGCCGCTCCACACCCAGCTTCGCTATCATTTCCTCAAAACCAAAACCTGAACTCACCACACCTATCGAACCCACAATAGACGCCTTGTCCGCATAAATTTTGTCTCCCGCACACGCAAGCCAATAACCTCCAGAAGCCGCCACATCCTCGCAAAAAGTCAAAACCTTCACCTTATGCTCCTTCGCCAGATCACGAATCCTCGACGCAATCTGTGCAGACTGAACCGGAGAACCTCCAGGCGAATTCACCCACAAAACAACACTCTTCACATTCTTAAGCGTAAAGGCTTCCAACAAACGATCTTCCAAACCCTGCATCGAAAGAGAAGGTCCCCGACCCAACGGCAAAACACCTCCAGCCCCTATCACTCCATGGAGCGGAACCACCGCCACAACTCCAGATTTCCGACGCATACGACCAAAGAACTTCCGCAAAAATCCTAGTTTCCGAACCTTCTCCACTCCCTCTTCAAAAGACCGCTCTTGCTTTTCCATCGTGCTTTCCTCTACAATCGTTTGCCCTCCCCCATCTTCTCACACCCCTGTCCTTACCTCTTCTGAAACACATGAACTCTTACCCACCCTCTCTCAACTTCGACAAAAAAATCTATATAGACGCCATCAAAAAAGGACAATCCCCAGTCCTGTGGACAGAATGTCTCGCAGATCTCGAAACACCCGTCTCAGTTTACCTCAAACTGACACATAGACAACCCCACAACTGGAATTTTCTCCTCGAATCCGTCGAAGGCGGCGAAACGCAAGGACGTTACTCCTTCATCGGTACCAACCCCGACCTCATATGGACTTGTCGCGACAACCAAGCCTTCATCAACCGAAATCCCATCGCTCAACCCGACAACTTCGTCAAAGAAACACAAAAACCCTTCGATTCCCTCACCGCCATCAGAGAACAATCCCTCTTCGCCGTTCCTGAAGGACTCCCACCTCATGTCGCCACCCTCATCGGCTACATCGGGTACGACATGATACGCCTTGTCGAAAAACTCCCCTCCCAAAAAAAAGAACCCCACGACACTCCCGACAGCATCCTCATGAGACCCTCTCTCATCGTCATCATGGACAATGTCAAAAATCAACTCTCCCTCATCGCTCCCCTTTATGCAGACAGAATCACCCACAACCCCTCCCTCTCACCAGAACAACTCTACGATTCGGCTCTCGATACCCTCTCCCAAGCCCTCCACAGACTCGCACAAGTCGTACCCATCGCCCGTCAATCCATAGAACCCTCCGTCCTACAAAACTTCCTCTCCAACGCCTCTCCCAATATGTCTCAAGACCAATACAAAAAAATGGTCGTCGACGCCAAACAATTCATCAAAGATGGCGACATCTTTCAAGTCGTCCTCTCGCAACGCTTCGATCACCCCTTCCCTCTACCCGCTTTCGACCTTTACCGATCTCTACGACGCATCAATCCCTCTCCCTTCCTCTTCCACCTCCAGCTCGGAGATACCGCCGTCATCGGTTCCAGCCCGGAAATCCTCGTTCGCCTGCGTCACAACACCATGACCATTCGTCCCATCGCCGGCACAAGAAAACGCGGGGCCAATACTCATGAAGACCTCGAACTCGCTCGCGATCTCCTTGACGACCCCAAAGAACGGGCTGAACATCTCATGCTCCTCGATCTCGGACGCAATGACGTCGGACGCATGGCCCTTCCGGGTTCCGTTCGTGTCACCGAATCCATGATCATCGAATACTATAGCCATGTCATGCACATCATTTCCAATGTCGAGGGAAAAGTACCCGAAGACACCAATCCCCTTCATGCCCTCATGGCAGGCTTTCCCGCCGGAACCGTTTCCGGGGCCCCAAAAATTCGTGCCATGGAAATTATCGACCTCCTCGAAAAAGACAAACGCGGCGTCTATGGCGGCTGCATCGGCTACTTTGGAGCCGACAACTCCATGGATACATGCATCGCTCTCCGTACCGCCGTACTCAAAAACAACATCCTCTCCATTCAAGCCGGAGCAGGCATTGTCGCAGATAGCATCCCGGAAAATGAATACTTAGAATGTGTCAATAAAGCAAAAGCCATGGTCTCTGCCGCTGAAGACGCCCTCAAGCGTGCAACTTCCCCCACTTAAGCTTGCGGCTTCACCACCCTGTCCAGCCAATTTTTTAACTCACGCATACGCAAAGACGAATCCGCTATCTCTTCTCCCCATCCGTAAAGACGTCGCAAATCCATACGTGAACCGTCCTCAGACACCGCCCTCATATCCCTCTTCAACCTCTCCACCGTCTCCATATCAGGAAATATGCCCACACGTACCGTCGCAGGACCGTAATCCTCCAAAATATCCGCTATAGAACCCAAATCAAACTCAGGGTGATACTGAACTCCCCAACATACAGAACCTTGACCCTCTATCTCCAAAGATTGAACCTCGCTCATATCATTGCTCGCCAAAACCCTTCCTCCCTCTGGCAAAGTCACCACATGATCCGTATGCACCGACACCACATCAAATACATCTCCCTTGCCCTCGTACATAGCATGGGCTCGACCCGCTTTCGTCAGACAAATACCACGTCCCACGCCTACCTCTCGACCCCTTTCATTCTCCGCTACCTCTCCCCCCATACACACCACCAATATCTGTAAACCCCAACAACTCCCAAAAATAGGAACACCTCGACCTATCAACTCCCTCACAAGCTCTATCTGACGCACTATGTCATCCCCCATGTCCGGAATATGAAGACTCGAACCCGTGATCACCGCTCCATCATAATCAAGAGAGTCCGCCTCCCAATCCTTATCCGTCGGCTTGCCCAAATCAAAATCTAAACCCT
>CAKMZR010000105.1 GCA_929200455.1 uncultured Alphaproteobacteria bacterium
TATCCGACGAAGTGAGAAGTTTGGGTCTGTTCTTTTATTGTGTACCATGCGTTTGATGTGGAGGAGTCGCCGGAACCTTTCCATGCACCTCTGGCGCGATTTTTTTGGTCGTCCATGGAGGATTTGAATTCTTGGATATTGACGGATCGTCCCTGTCTACGTAGGACATCGACGGTCATATCGAGAGGGAATCCGAAGGTGTCATAAAGCTGGAAGGCGATGTGTCCTGGCAGGGGTTCTGAAGAGGAGAGGTTCGCGAGGGCGGCATTGAGCCTGTGCATACCTTGCTCGAGACTTTCAGAGAAGCGTTCTTCTTCACGATTGAGTGTGGAGGAGATGGTATGTTGGGCAGACGGGAGTTCTGGGTAGATGTCTTGATTTTCTTGTATGAAGAGGGGAGCGATGGAGGCGAAGATGGGATTTTTGCTGCCCAAGAGATGGGCATGACACATGCCTCTTCGCATGATTCTTCGCAAGACATATCCTCTTCCTTCATTGGAGGGAAGGATGCCGTCTGCGATCATGAAAGATGCGGCTCTTGCGTGGTCTACGATGACTTTGAGGGACGCACGGGCGGAACTGTGGGTTTCGAGGGAGAGGGTATCGGCGACAAATTCCATGACGGATTTGAGATGGTTGGTGTCGTAGTTGTCATGTTTTCCTTGCAAGACGGAAGCGATTCTCTCGAGTCCCATTCCTGTATCGACGGATGGTTTGGGGAGTTTGATTCGTGATTTGTCTTCGAATTGTTCGAATTGCATGAAGACGAGGTTCCAGATTTCTGTGAAGCGGTCGCCGTCTTCATCTGGAGAGCCCGGAGGTCCTCCTTGGATGTGTTCGCCGTAGTCGTAAAAGATTTCTGAGCAAGGTCCGCATGGGCCTGTATTTCCCATTTGCCAGAAGTTGTCATCTGTTTTGATGCGAATGATTCGTTCTTTGGGAATTTCAGCGATGGACTGCCAAAGGTTGAAGGATTCGTCGTCATCATGGTAGACGGTGATCCAAAGTTTTGAACGAGGAATTTCCATGGTTTTGACGATGAGATTGGAGGCGTGTTCGATGGCTTGTTCTTTGAAGTAGTCGCCGAAGGAGAAGTTTCCGAGCATTTCGAAGAAGGTGTGGTGTCTTGCGGTATAGCCGATATTTTCGAGGTCATTATGTTTTCCGCCTGCACGTAGGCATTTTTGGCATGTGACGGCCCGAGGAATTTCTGGAGGATTTTGTTTTCCTGTGAAGAAGTCTTTGAACTGTACCATCCCTGAGTTGGTGAAGAGTAGGGAGGGGTCATTTTCTGGTACGAGGGGATAGGAGGGAATGTGGACGTGTTGTTTTTGTGAGAAGTATTGGATAAAGGTGTCACGAATAGATTTTACGGTTGTCATTGTGGGTATATAGTTTAGGTTATGAGTGGATTATGAGAGGATAGCGTGAGTTAGAGTTAAGAGCAAGAGATAGGAGAGAGAGTATGGATTTGAGGGATAAGGAAGTGATGAGGGAAGCGTTGGATTATGCGTCGTGGGGATTGGGGGTTGTGTGGCCGAATCCGAGTGTTGGTTGTGTGGTGAGGGGTGTTAATGGTGAGATTGTGGGGAAGGGTCGTACGTTATCGGGAGGACGTCCTCATGCGGAGAAGGAGGCGTTGCGGGAGGCGGGAGAGGGAGCGAGGGGTGGAGAGGTGAGTGTGACGTTGGAGCCGTGTAACCATGAGGGAGAGAGTGGTTCGTGTGTGCACGCATTATTGGAGGCGGGGGTGAGGCGTGTTGTGGTGTTGTTGGGAGATGTGGACGTGCGTGTTCGTGGTGGGGGAGTGGAAGCCTTGAGGCGTGGAGGGGTGGAGGTGGAGGAGGTGTGGAAGGAGGATCGGAGTGATGATTTGGTGAGAGATGCTTTGAGGCTGAACGGGGGTTATATATTGAACAGGTTGGAGGGGAGGCCGTTATTGTCATTGAAGGTGGCGACAACGCTTGACGGCAAGATGGGTTTGCGAGGACGAGGAGGTGTGAAGATTACGAATGAGGGAGCCCATGAGGATGTGCATAGGATGCGTGGTTGTTATGATGGAATTTTGGTGGGTTGGGGAACGGTGAAGCTTGATGATCCGCTGCTGACGTGTCGTATAGAGGGAGAATCGTGGAGGAGTCCGCTGGTGATTGTGTTGGACAAGGAGGGTTCTATGGGGAGGTTGGAGGGTGAGGAATTGCGACTGATGGAGGATTTGAGTGTGAGGGGTTTGGTGGTTTTGGTGGGAGAGGGCGTGGAGGATGAGGTTGTGAGGAGGATAGAGGAGCGTGGGGCGAGTGTGCGTGTGATGAGATTGGGGATTAGGGGAGGGATGAGGTGGAGGGATATAGGGAAGGTATTGGGTAGGGAGATGGGATTGACGCGTGTGATGGTGGAGGGAGGGAGAGGTGTTTTTACGCGTATGTTGAACGAGTCGAGTGTGGACAGACTGTATTGGTATCGAGACGGGAGTTTGATGGGGAGCAAGGATGGTTTGGACGTGTGGGGTGGAGGCTCGGATGATGTGTGGAGGTGGAAGGTTTTGAAGAGGAGGGATTGGGGGAGTAGTGATTTGGTGGTTTTGGAGGAGGAAGATTTTGACGAGAGGTTGTGTGGTTTGTACGAGGAGGTATGGGTATGAGGGATGATGTTCGTGTTGTGCTGATAACGGGTTCGACGGGAGGTATCGGTCGTGTGATGGCGGAAGTTTTTGCGGAGTCTGGTTATGATGTGGCGTTGCATGGAGAGGAGGAGGAAGCGGAGATACAGAAGACACATTTGAGAGGCTATGGGGTGGAGGTTGAATATTTTGGAGCGGATTTTAGGAATCGGGAAGAGGTTGGTGGTCTTGTGGGTCGTGTGGAGGCGGAGTTTGGGAGGGTGGATGTATTGGTGAACAATGCGGGGACGCAGCATATGAAGTCTTTTGAATCTTTTGAGTACGAGAAGTGGGCGGAAATTTTGGAGATTAACCTGACGTCATCATTTTGTTTGATGAAGGATGTTATGGGGGGGATGGTGAGTCGTGGTTGGGGACGTATTGTGAACATGTCGTCTGTGCATGGCTTGTCTGGTTCTGTGGGTCGAGCGGCTTATTCTGCGTCGAAGCACGGTCTGGTGGGTTTGACGAAGGTTGCGGGATTGGAACTGGCGGGAACGGGTGTGACGTGCAATGCGATTTGTCCCGGTATTGTGGATACGCCATTATTTGGGAAGATGGTCAGTGATGTGGCCCGGGAGCGAGGGGAGAGTGAGGCGGTGGTACGTCAGAGTTGGCTTATGGAGAAGCAGCCGTCTGGCGAGATGGTCAAAGCAGAGGATGTGGCGCGTTTGTGTCTTTATTTGTGTGGAGATTCGTCTTGTTCTTTTCAGGGATTGAGTTTTCCGATTGATGGAGGCTGGCTTTCGCAATAGTATTGTTGGGGAGTTAGAATTTTTGAGGAGAGAAGGATGGAGAGAAGGGTAGTATTGGTGACGGGTGGGACGAGAGGTATAGGTTATGCGATAGCGAGGATTTTTGCGGAGTCTGGTTATGACGTAGCTTTTCATGGTCTTGGAACTCCTGAGGAGATAGAGGAGCAGAAGGCGTTGCTGAGGGGCAACGGGGTGAAGGTAGAATATTTTGCGGGTGATTTGCTGCAGGGGGAGGAGGCGTTGGGACTGGTGGGTCGCGTGGAGGCGGATTTTGGGAAGGTGGATGTATTGGTGAACAATGCGGGGATGCAGTATGTTGCGGCGTTTGAGGATCATGAGTTGGAGATGTGGGATAAGGTGATAGCGGTAAATTTGACGGCTTCTTTTTGCACGATGAAGATGGCGATAGGGGGT
Source organism: uncultured Alphaproteobacteria bacterium (assembly GCA_929200455.1). GTDB lineage: Bacteria > Pseudomonadota > Alphaproteobacteria > CAKMZR01 > CAKMZR01 > CAKMZR01. Next base: position 3,829 of record CAKMZR010000105.1, read on the forward strand.
ATGGTGAGTCGTGGTTGGGGACGTATATTGAACATAGCGTCGGTGCATGGGAAGGTGGGTTCAGTGCATAAGGCGTCGTATGTGACGTCGAAGCACGGGATGCTAGGTTTGACGCGAGTGGCGGCCCTTGAGTTGGCGGGAAGTGGAGTGACGTGCAATGCGATTTGTCCGGGCTGGGTGAGCACGCCGCTTGTGTGGGCACAGGTGAAGAAGCGTTCTGAGGAGCGTGGCGTGTCGCTGGATGAGGCACGAGAGTCGTTGGTGAAGGAGAAGCAGCCGTCTGGAACGATGTTGGAGCCTGAGGAGGTGGCGAAGTTGAGTTTATTTTTGTGTTCTGATGAGGCGAAGCATTTTCAAGGTTCGGCTCTTTCGATTGACGGGGGTTGGAGTGCCCAGTAGGTATGTTGGTAGGAGAGTTGGAAGGTTGTGAAAGGGGAGATCGAGTGGTGGTAGCGATGTCCGGAGGCGTAGATTCTTCGGTTGCGGCGGCGTTGTGTCAAGAGCGTGGTTATGAGGTGATAGGGATTACGCTTCAGCTTTATGATGGGGGAGAAGATTTGGGCTTGGGAGGTCGTTCTTGCTGTGGAGTCCGAGATATTGATGATGCAAGGCGTGTGGCGTTGAAACTGGGGATAGGTCACTATGTATTGGATTATGAGAGTCGTTTTCGGAAGGGTGTGATAGATGATTTTGTGGAGAGTTATTTGCGAGGGGAGACGCCGATACCGTGTGTGCGATGCAATCAGGAGGTCAAGTTTTCTGAATTGTTGTTGTTTTCCAAGGATTTGGGAGCGAAAGCTCTTGTGACGGGTCATTATGTGAGGCGTTGTCGTGTGGGGGGAGGGGTTGAGTTGCACAAGGCGGTGGATGAGATGAAGGATCAGAGTTATTTTTTGTTTGCGACGACGCAAGATCAGCTGGAGTATTGTCATTTTCCGTTGGGAGGTTTGGCGAAGAGTAAGACGCGGGAGTATGCAGCAGAGCGTGGTTTGGGGGTGGCTCAAAAGCGGGATAGTCAAAACATTTGTTTTGCACCGGATGGTGATTATGCGAAGGTGGTGAGGCGTCATGGAGGAGGGGGTATGGAGGGAGATATTGTGGATGCGTCGGGTCAGGTGAAGGGTCGGCACGCAGGAATAGAGAATTACACGGTGGGTCAAAGGCGAGGGCTGGGACTTGGAGCTGTGACGGACACGGAGTCCTTTTATGTTTTGCGTATAGATGCAGAGAAGAACGAGGTTGTGGTGGGTCCGAGGGAGTTGCTCGCGGTGGGAGAGATTAAGTTGCGAGATATGAATTGGCTAGGGGGTTCTGAGGGGGCTGGAGGCGAGGCGTACGTGAAGGTGCGTTCGAGTATGAAGGCGGTGGCGTGTACGTACGCGTGGCAGGATGGCGGTATGAAGGTGCGTTTCCGGGATCCTCAATATGGTGTGTCGAGAGGCCAAGCGGGCGTTTTGTACGAAGGCGATCGTGTTCTTGGCGGGGGATGGATCGTTTAGGATATTTCTGCGATTTTGAGGATTTTGTCGTGGAGTTCCTTGGAGAGGGAGAAGCCATTTTTTTCGGAGTGTTCTCGGTTTTTGTAACGCCTGTCGCCTGGAAGTTTTGCATCTGGATTTTCGAGTATGGCGGCAAACATATTTTCTGCGTAAGCGTCGGCGGTATTTCTGTCGCCGAAGAGAGCGGGATTGACGGCAAGAATGAATTCGCCGCCGGCAGGAGGGCTTCCGTCCGAGGGAGCAGATTTTGCGGTTTCAAGGCTTGTGGTTTCTCCGATGAGTGGCCCTGCGAGGAGTTCGATCATCATGGCGATATTGGCACCTTTATAGCCTCCGAAGGCGAGTTGGGCACCCTGAAGGATGTCGGATGGTGTTTGGGAAGGATTGCCATTTTTGTCAACGCCGACGCCGTGAGGAAGTTGTTGTTGTTTTTGTTCTGCGATCATGATGTCGCCTCGAGCCATGACGGCACTGGCTTGGTCGAAGACGAGAGGGGGTTTGCGGAGTCGCGGCCAAGCAAAGGCCATGGGGTTGGTTCCGAAGATTTTTCTGGCTC
>CAKMZR010000106.1 GCA_929200455.1 uncultured Alphaproteobacteria bacterium
CGCCCCCACAACCCCCAAAATACCTCCCAAAAAACCTATCATGCCCCCCTCCAACCAAAACAAAATCGCCAAGTCCCAGCGCGAAAATCCAAACGAACGAAGCGTTCCCATCTCTCGACGCCTCTCCAAGACACACATCACCATCGTCGTCGCCGTCGATATCAAAACCACCAAACCCAAAATCACAGACAATACCGTGAAAAATCGACTGTAAAGCGCTTCAACCGCAGGAAAAAAAGGATCCACCTCATCCCACTTGCGGACACGCAAATCCCCAAATACTCCCTGTGCTTCCTCATACAATCCTCCCAACCTCTCTTGAACGCCCACACCCAAACCCTCCAAACCCACCACCACCGTACTCACCTTGTCCGTCCATATCAACTCTTGTGCCAACGACAAAGAAACGTAAATCGCACGCTTGTCATACTCAGGGATGCCCGTCCGATACAAACCCACCACATCCACATCCAACGCATTGAGACCCGTCTCACTCGAATTCACCAAAAGTGTCACCCCGTCTCCCGGACTCACACCCAAGTCTTTTGCCAAACCCTCCCCCAAAAGACTTCCGTACTTATCATCCTCAGACAAACTGCTGCCTCTCACAATGCCAGAAAAAGGAGAAAAAATACGCGAAAAGGACTCCTCATCCTCCCACAACATCCCTTGACCCAAAAAAACCACAGAACGATCCCCGTTGCTCACCAAACCCTCAAAATTTAATCTCGGCAAAATCTTATCCACGCCCTCCTGTGATGCAAAAAAATTCTTTATCGAATCTTGATCTGCTCGCGTCAGACCAAACTCCAATATCTCTTCCTCAAAATCTTCCAAAGACTCTCGCGTTCGAATCTCCAAATGACCCACGCCCCCATGAATAATACTCTCGCGCAAACCATCAAAAGACGCCGTGATAAATCCTCCCACCATCAAGGTCGCCAAAACGCCTACTCCCACCACAAGGATCGTCATCACACTCCGTCGCGCCTGACGACACACATTCAAAAATGCAAGCTTGATACTCCTCATCCGACTCCTCTCATCCTCTTCATACCACCCACCTCCCATCCACAAGACGGCGGATATCCGCACACTCCTGCAATACACGATCGTCATGTGTCGAAAAAAGAAAACTTACTCCCTCCTCCTCGTGCAAACCCTTCATCAAATCTATCACCTGAAAAGCCGATTTTGTGTCCAAATTCGCCGTCGGCTCATCCGCCAACACCAATAAAGGCTTCCGCACAAGTGCTCTTGCCACCGCAACCCTTTGCTGCTGACCTCCAGACAAAGCCCCAGGACGGTGGTGCATCCTATCACCCAACCCCACCTTCTCCAATATCCACGCACCACGCTCTCGCGATTCCTTCAATCCCATCTTCGTCACCCACAAAGGCATCGTCACATTCTCAAGAGCCGTCAATACAGGTATCAAATTAAAGGTCTGAAACACAAATCCCAAATAGTTTATCCGAAAACCATTCACAGAACCAGAATCCCTATAATTCACCTCCCTGCCCCTCACCTTCACCTTGCCCTCGTCGGGAATATCCAATGTCCCCATCAAATTCAAAAGACTGCTCTTACCACTCCCTGACGGACCCGTCACAGCCGCAAAACAACCACGACTCACAGACATCGTCACATCATCCACCGCACGAACTTCTCGATCCGTTCCTCGATGAAAAATCCTCGAGACACCCTCCACCCTCACTATCTCATCATCATCTCCCGTCCCCTCGACTTCACTCTTCTGCAATTCCTATACCTCTCACCATCTCTCGCGACCCCTTTTTCTCGCCACCCCCTCTTAATCAAGGTTTATCGTCGTCTCCCGCTCACCCTTCTGCAACTTCAACTTCGCATCCTTAAACTTTGGCGGCCCAAATACTATCGGAGCATCATTAGAAAATCCCAACGGCTCCTTCGGAATCCCAAAAAATCCACGATCCAATTTCCCGTTGCCATCCACATCCTGATACGCCATCACACCGTACCTCCCTTCCTCAAGACCCAAACCCTCAAGACCCTCTATCACAACCTCTTGACGCTTCTCTTCTCCCACTTCTATGCGTCCCCCCTTCAGCTCATGCTTCGTCTCCTCCCCCCCAAGCAACGCCTTCCAGTCCTCTTCTCCCTCCACTACCGTCACAAAAAGATAACCCTTGCCAGGATCCACATTCTCAAAAATAATACGAAGATCGTCTCCCCTCGCTTCCGGAAAAACAAAAATCAAAGACAATCCCCACAAAAATCCAAAAATATAAAGATTCTTTCTCATATCTCTCTCCTCAATCTCATACATTATTAAAAATATCTAACGCAAAACCACCTCAATCCCACCCTCTCCCTCCTTGAGGCGGATGCGCGCATCTTCAAACTTCGGAGGACCCAAAGTCACCGTATCGTTCGAAACCCCCACAGGCTCTTGCGGAATCCCAAATAATCCCTGCTTCAACTTCTCATCACCATCCACATCCTGATAGGCTATCACTCCATACTTACCCTCGCGCAAACCCTCAAGAGACAAACCTCCTATCACCACCTCTTGACGCTTCTCACCTCCCACTTTCACGCGAAGAGCCACCACGCCCTTTCCTCCCGACTTGCCACCCATCACACGCTTCCAACTCTTCTCTCCGTCCACAAGCGACACCATAAGATAACCCTTATTCGGCTTCACATTCGTAAACATAACCTTCAGCTCTTCCCCGTAAACACTCCCAACACCAAAAAACCATACCAAAAAAACCACCGCCACCATCTTACATTTCATCACCTCTCTCCTCTCCTACAATCTCTTTCTCAATCCCTAAATCTATAGACCACCCCTCACCGTAAAAAATTACCATAACAAAAACACTCTTCATTATCAAATCCTTCTTTGCTTCCTTACTCACCCTCCTCATCAAAATCCAGAAGCAAATCTTCATCTATGTCCAACTCAAAACCTTCTTCCCGCTCTTCCAGTTCCTTCTCATCCTCGCCACGCTCTTCCAACGCTTTGCGGCGGAGACGCATAAACAAATCTCGTGACAAACCATAACCGTCTACACTCCTGTATACCGTCGTCATACCCCTGTCTATGTTCGAAAACAATGACGTCAGACGCAGACCCAAAAAACCAAAACGTACCGGACCTCCCACCACATATATCAAAGGATCCAAAAATAATGATTGCGCTATGTACATCGTCGTGTCACGCGTCGTCGGGGCCAAAGGAAACGCCACAAAAGGACCCTCAGGCACTCCGTATACACCCGCCGTCTGACCATAGTCCTCAAAACGACGCGGCGATATATCACGCTCCCAATCATAAAATCCTAAGGTCGGCACTCCCTTCACCGTCCTCGTCAACGTCTTCTCAAAACCCCTGCCGTTCCCCTGAAGACCATCGTTCACCAACGTCACAGGCATACGCAAAAAACCCGCAAAATCATCCACACGATCCCTCACAAATACAGGCGTCACACCATTGTATATCCCTATCAACGGATGAATCGCCACGTAATAACCCATCATAAACATATCAAAAAATAAGCGATTCCCGGACTCCAACGGATCCCATATCTCCTCTTCCTCCTCTTCAAAAAAGTCACCATCCACCTCCTCATACTCCACCTCCACATCCACCTCCTCAACCTCAATCGTCTCCGAAAAAACGACTCCACCCTGCAACACAAAAAAAATCAAAAATAAAAACGCAAAAAATCGCCCGTAACCCTTGTTCATCTCAGTCCTCATCTTGTTATTCACCCCTCCTCTATACCCACCCCCTCCTACATCTTTTGTCCCTATAAAGGACACATGCTATCACCTTTTTCACACACCTTCCAGCGTCCCTTCCTCCTCCCTCTCTCCCTCTCGCTCCCGTTCCTCCTGTTCCCGCTCCCGCTCCTCCTGTTCCCGCTCCCGCTCCTCCTGTTCCCGCTCCCGCTCCTCTCGCTCCTTCGCCGCCTCCAACCACTCAGAATCCTGCTTGTCAATCAACAAAAAGGTCTCCGGGGCCTCCTCCTCCACACGCACACCTCGACTGCTCACACGCATCACACGCATCACACGCTCCACACGCCCCGTGCGACGAAATCGATAACCTCCCTCCACCCCCACAAAACCTGACTCACGCTCCAAAGTCTTCCTTATATCCACACCCCCCCGAATCTCAACCTCCAAAGCCGTCATCAACAACACCAACTCATACGACAAGGTCGCAAGACGCAAGACACCCTCGCCAAAAATCTCACCATAACGATCCTCAAAAACCTTACGACCCTCGTCAGGAGGGGCCGCATACCATGAACCCACCAAACTCGGCTCACGACCCAAATCCAAAAAACTCTCCCAGCTCTGCAACCCCAAAAATTGGACTCCATGACGACTGTCCGCATCAAAAAAAGACAACTGACTGCTTAGCGTTCGCAATGTCACATCATCTCCAGAGACCAACAAAACACTGTCAAACGGAACATCTCCCCAGGTCTCCCGACTCTTCAACTGCTCCACCTTCTCCTCGTCCTCCAGTTCCTCCGCCTCCTGCAACGCCTCTCCCAATAAAATCCGCCTCTCATCATAACCAGAAAATATACGTATCCGATCCTTCAAATCCTCCTCGTCGCCGCTGTAAAACATCACGCGAGGCAAATCCAGTCCATAGTCCGGCACACTCTCCTGCAACGCATCATACACCGCCTTCCCGTACAACGTCCGCGGAATCACCGCCGCTACGCCCCTCTTCCCCCTTGCCAATACATAACGCACAATCGCACGAACCTGCTGCTCAGGCGTATAACCAAAAATGTATACCCCTTCTTCTGCCTGAGCACTGTCATTCGAAAAACTCAATACCGGAATCCTCCCCCTCACCTCCTCCCGTACCCCCTCCAAAGAACGCGACAACAAAGGACCCAAAATCAAATCCACGTCCTCGGACAAGGCTTGGCGAACCGCACGCCTCGAACCTTCCAGAGTCCCCTCCGTATCATAAAGAAATAAGCCCAAACCTTCTCCTCGATCCCCATCCTCAAGACCCAATAACGACGCACGCCATAAACTCTCACCAAGACCAGATAAAGGCCCACTCATCGGCAAAAGAACACCCACCCGAACGCCCTCCATACCCATCGCCTCTTCCACCTCCACAGGAATCCTCCTCGCAGCCTCCAAAGGTACACCATTCCCCCCTCCCGATCCTCTCCCTAAACTCAGACCCGACCCTCTTCCCGATCCCGTCACCCACGAAAGAAAAGACGCATTCACATCACCCACGCCCCGAACACCAGCCTTACCTCGACCCTCCTCCACAAGACGAACCCACTCCTTCTCACCCTCCCCCATAAACACATCCTCAACAACAGCCTCACCCTCTCCCCCCACACTCCCACATCCCACCAACAACACCATAATCATATAGCCGTAGCTTTTCATCCATCCCATTTTCGTATATCCTTCTCCCTGAACACAACCTCACCCTGCCTCCTTCTCCTCAAAATCTTCCCTCATGACCCCCGAATTGCCCTCTCTCCCTCACGGACTCTACATCATCTCCTCTCCCCTTGGCAATCTCAAAGACATCACCCTGCGCGCCCTCGACATCATACCCAAACTCGACCTCCTCCTATGTGAAGATACCCGCGTCACCCGAAAACTCCTCCAACTCCTCGCTCTCCCTACCCCCAAAAAACTCCTCGCTTTCCACAACCATAACGCCTCAAAAGTCCTCCCCACCGCTCTCCATACCCTCCAACAACAAAAATCCGTCGGCATCATCTCCGATGCAGGAACACCCCTCGTCTCAGACCCAGGCTTTGAACTCACTTCTGCCGCCATCAACCACCACTTCCCCATC